>JBDLIU010000147.1:0-10999 GCA_039714715.1 Bacteroidota bacterium | reverse complement strand
GTTCATATATTTGAATGGAAAGCTCTATTCTGAAAAACATAAGATAGCAGATATAGTGGTTCCCAAAGTTTGTCTGGACTGAACACTATGAATACAAGTCACCGCTTGTTGGAGTTGACTGACCCCAAACAATATAGCCAGAGTACCAGGACTTTTGTCAACCATTTTTTGTAAATATTTTCAGACAACACTCCTCTCTCCCGATTTGAATCGGTTTTTTTTAATATCTAAACCGGAGTGATTATAAAATAACTAATGATCGCAACCCGGTGTAACAAGTGACATCCCCATCCAACAAAGTCCGCCTATGGCATTCTGGTATGACAAGATCTCCAGTAATTACTGGGATCAGAGTACCTTGGAGCCATTAAAGATTCGGACGGACAGGGTTTGACACTCTGGCTATAGCCGTCGATAAGATCTCACGTTTAAAGTCCACCGCGACAGTAGTCCGTAGCCATCCTGTCCGCCGAAATTACAAGCATTGTTTATTATATTACATGGCCAGTTGCAGATCACATTTGTAATTTTATACCATAAACCTCCTGTACTATATATCGCCATTGGCCGAGTGGTCGATCCTTGATAAAAGCATCATGAAGAGCACCAAATTTATCCCATTTTCCTTTCAGAAACGGCCATATTGATAAATAATGTCCAGCGATTTGATGCCGTTCAATTTTTTGAGTTCTTAAATAGGATGGAATGTAAATTTGTGACGTCCGCATTAAACTGATAGCCATGCGGATAAATCGACGACCCATTCCGAAATCAGCATGTTGTCCTGAAGCCTCTCGGCGCTTATAATCGGTTTGCAAATCGATAGGGCCATATCGGCCAATATGGAATGCAGACTGGACAACATAATCTTTGAGGATATGATTACTTCTTTTACTGACACGACCGGTAATTGATTGTCCCTGTGTACCACCAGATTGCTTGACTCGCGGGATAATTCCAGAATATGAGGCCAGGTTTACCGCTGATTTTTGCTGTAATGGATTACCAAGTTCAGAGGTAACACCAGATGCTAAAATAAGTCCAATGCCTTTAATGGATGTCAAGAAAGCTCCCTGAGTTTGACAGAGCAGCAGTGCCATTTCTTTTTCAAGTTGCAATATATTATCGAGCAGGCAGGAATAAAGATTTATCTGGCATGCCAAAGAAATCTGTAGAGAAGCTATATATTCATTTGGAGTGGTAAGTACTTGAGCAGCATATTCTTGAAGTTTAATCGCAGTTATTTCAGATTTTTTACAACATAATCTTTGAAAATTCTTAATCAGGGTTGATCGTTTTCTCCTTCGGATTTGTGCTGGGCTGAAGCGCTCTTTCATCAAGTACAATGAGATTTTAGAAAAAGGTTCAATACCACTTTTTTTCTGATTTAAAAATCCGGGGAAAAGACGTCCAACAACTGTCTGGATTCGGTTGCGGATTTCAGTTTTCATTTTTACCAGCTTCTTACGGTGTCGAACTAGGGTTCTAAGGTTTCGATAAACACCGGATTGAGCTGGGCAACAATTTCCTCTGCGATTTAATAACATGGTGGCAATACCCATAAGATCCAGACGATCTGTGCTAGCCTGAAGGTTCTCTCGTTGTTTTTTAGCATCATGTGCATTTACATTGGCGACCAACCAGCCTTTACTTGATAAAGTATTTGCAAAATTTTCAGCAAACCAGTTAACATCCTCACCACCAAAAAAAACATGTTGTTTTTCAATTCCCCGATGTTGGCATGAACGCTTAACCTGATCAAGCAGATACCTAACTCCATCTGGTGTGTTTTTTACGGAAAAGGGTTTCCGAAGCACATCTCCATTACCATTGCAAAATAATACTACGTGATCATTTTGAGCATAATCTATGGGAATACACATTACCTTTGCATTGTTGCCAGCCTTTTCAAAAAGGCTCATGAGTTCTGGACTTCGGTTTGGATAAATATTGCGTTTCTTCATGATGAACTCCTTCTTTTGTGTCGCACCTTCTTTGAACTACTTGAAAGTACAAACATTATCTCCTATAAAATCGGACGATAGTTATCAAAAGAGTGTCACCTCCAATAAAAAAAATGTATAGCAAAAAGTCAAAATTTTAAATTGTTAAACTGAGAGATTTGATCGTGGCCGCTGAGCGAGTTAAATTGAAGGCTCACTCGTCGCCCCCGAAATCAATCTCTCAGAACCGTACCAGAAGTAAACACCATTGAAAAATTCAATTTGTGAGGAATAGTAAACAGGTTATTTCACGTTCCAGTTCCCACCAACGCTGTGAAGCATAACACCCAATAATTCTTTTGGTAGTCCTCGCCCAATTTGAATTTTTACTCGTCACTCATGATACCATATATATAAACAGTAGTACTTCAAGAAAAATCTGAGACAATTTTGTTAATGATATCATTCGGATTATTGAATATTTGAAGGGTTAAACTGTATGATAGTTATGCCGCGAGTTTGATTATGTTATGTGATCCAGGGTTAATTCATTTGCAAGCGCTCAAAGAACCGCATCTTCTAATTGGAGCCATAGCATGGTAGAATAGGCCAACTTTCAAAAATTACGGGAGGCTTGCTCCATGTCAGACAGATCCAAAACAGCAAATAAGAAGCGTGTCTTGAAAAGATTATATGTAAAAAACAGCTTTTTAAATTTACAATTTCATAGGAACTTCAGAATATCTATTTTATAACTATTGCAACGGACCGCATGTTAACCAAATAACATCGACGACTGATATGATACAGAACATCAGCAGTAATTCTGCTCTCATGTCAGGCCCTGACTGTTTTTTTCTTTTTTTAAAAACAAACAGTATTTAACGCTGGCTGCAGGCGACCATTGGTCAAGGTACTGGAAAACCATGTCTCTTATAATACTTAAGAAATCGTTGATAGCGTTTCCGATGCATGTCTCTATGGGCAACTCTTGGCGCCTGCACCTTAATCTCTTTTGTCATTCGGGATGTCACAACGGACACTGAGTCGTTCTCCTCAAATTGGGAAAATGCGGCAATTGCCGCTCCAAGCAGAACCGGCTCTTCCGCCTTTGAAATAACAACATCACACTCAGTGGCATCCGCATACATATCAATCATCAGTTTTGATTTTTTATGCCCGCCACTCAGATGAATGGTATCTATTTCATATCCATAATTATTGAGCTGATCTATGATTAGTTTGGTTCCATAGGCAATAGAGGCTGCTGTCGCCCAGTAGACCTTCCTGAATGTAGACAAAGGGTCCTCAATGGTAAGACCGGAAATAGTCCCGCGTAATTCAGGATTGGCAAATGGTGCACGATTACCGATGAAATCCGGTATGACTTCTATATCCCCTGCAAAATTTGTATCTTGATCTGTCAAAGCGATTAGGTCTTGGGCTAATACGTCGTGGGGATTTTGCTTAAACTGACTTGGAGCCAGCAGTGAAATAATGTAGTCAAGAAGAAATCCAGAAGCGCTTTGACCTCCTTCAGTGCACCACATTCCATCCACTACAGCACCGCCATACGGCCCCCAGACACCTGGAATTTCCCAGCGCGTTTTGCTCAGGGCAATGTGACAATTTGACGTTCCTGCAATAAGTGCCATCCGTTTTTGGATATGATCTTCGCAGAAAAGACCAATCGTTCCCAAAGCGCCGGCATGTGCATCAATCAGCCCTGTGGCCACCCTGCATTTTGTGGTAAGGCCTAGATCTTTTGCTGCCTCGGCCCTGAGAAATCCAAGTGGCGATCCTACTGAGACAGCCTGTTCAGGCAGCCGAGCTTTGTCCATGAGGTCTTCAAGACCGACCTTTTTGAGAAAGGTCTTATCCCATGCTGCCTTATCTGGATCATAGGTCCATTTACAACCCAGCGTGCAGACTGAACGTTTGACTGATCCGCTTGAACGGTAAGTGAGATAATCTGTCAGATCACCGGCAAAACCAAGTTCAGTCCACAAATCAGGACGATTACGCTTTAACCACATGAGCTTCGGGATCTCCATTTCAGGAGAGATTGTTCCACCCAGATTATTCAGTACCTTGCTTCCTGATTGAGTGACTTCTGCAGCTTCGGCAATGGCTCTGTGATCCATCCAAACAATGATATTCCACGCCTCTTCTCCTTCAGACAGTAGAAGCGGCTGGTCCGATCGATCCAGAAGTACAAGCGAACATGTTGCGCTGTAGGAAATTCCACTGACCTGTTCGGCTCTAATTGATGTGCTGGCCATACATTTCCGGACTGACCTGCAGACCGACGTCCATATTCTTGTCGAGCTCTGTTCACACCATTCCGGCCGGGGATGCTTTATCGGGATCGAGTGGCTGGCAGTTGCAAGCATCTGCCCTGTTTCACTGAATAAGCCTGCTCGCGCACTACCAGTTCCGACATCAACACCAATTACATATCGCATGTATACACCTACTATTTATTCTATTTTTGAAGGGGTGCGCGAATCGCCATCACAATTATAAGAAACGCTCCCCAAGCCGCAGTCGTCAAATGCTGACTTACACCCATAAGATTCATACCTGAAGCGATGACCTGCAGGCTCATCAAGGCGATAACCAAAGGAAGAACCCTGCCAAATCCGCCAAATGGATTAGCACCTGCAAGAAAACACGCTAAAATAGTGACTAAAAGATAGGAATCCCCATGTCCAACACGGACTGAATTAAAGCGGGAAAGCATGAGAATACCAGCTAACCCGCTCAATAAACCTGACAAACCATACACCAATACAAGGATTTTTTTTGCATCAATCCCGGAATACATTGTAGCTGACGGATTAGACCCCACCATATAGATTGAAAAACCTTCTTTGGTTCGGTCCAAAATATAAAATGTAAAACAAGCGGCCAGCAAAAAAAGGATCATCGGAATAGGAATTCCAAGAAATGATCCGTGACCAATAACGTTGAAGACCTCCGGCATCCCAGAAATATCACCACCGCGTGTTGTCCATTCCCCTATCCCCCTTAAAAGGATCATCCCGCCAAGCGTCACAAGGATTGGATGAACACCGATATAGGCAACCATAAGTCCGATCAATAGCCCAAAAATCAACCCGGTTCCGACGCTGATCAGAAGAGCAATCGGCAGGCTGACCCAACCTGAATTCATCAGAAAAGCTTTAATGAGAAATGCCCCCAGGAGAGCGGAAATGTTTGCAGAATAAGTTACTGACAAATTCAAGCCACCTGAGATGATAGGAATAAACATTGCAAGGGTAAGAAGTCCGAGTTCAGGTAGTTGGAAGGCCATGGAGCTGAATAGAGGACCTGAAAAGAAGCCCGGTACGATTGTTCCGAATAGGGCTACACTCAAAAGCAAAATGACCATCATGACAGCCAGTTCGACATTATCACTGTTAGGCCGCAATTGTCTGAAGATCATTTTCATGCGTGTTTTTCCTTACTTGTTGGTCGATGCAGCGAAGGCATCAGTCCGCTGATATTTGTAAACGTAATGGAGATCAGGATAATGACACCAACTATTGCCTTGAAAGCAAATGGTGTTATCCCCATAAGGTTGAGTCCGTTCTGAACAACGGCTAAAAGCATGACACCAAGTACAGCACCGCTCACGCTGCCACGACCGCCGCCCAATATAGCACCGCCAAGTACAACTGACGCTAAAACATCCAGTTCACGACCGTAGAACGCATTAGGGACAACTTCACGGACCATATGGGCCTGCATCAGGCCCGCAATGCCTGCGCACAAGCCCAGCCAGCCATAAGCGAAAGCCTGGACGACAGCCACCCTGACACCAGACCTTCTAGCCGCTTCCGGATCAGATCCGAACCCATAGATTTGTCGACCAAAACCTGTTTTTGCCAAAATTATCCAAGTGACAAAGATTACCAACCCCATGATCAGCACCGGAATGTAAAGCATTGCTTCCGATCTGCCTTCTCCCACTGCAAGCAGTACGACCCTCTTATCCAGCCAGTCCGGAATGTTGTAAATCGATCGTCCCCGTGTGAGATACATCAAAAGGCCGAAAAAAAGATTGAACGTACCGATTGTTGCGATAATCGAGATGATCCGCAGACGATGAATCAAAAATGCATTAAAAAGGCCCAACAGCGTACCGACCGACATGGCGATCAGAGTACCAAGCAACCAGTTTCCACCTCCGTTTTGAATTATCACCGCTACTGTGACGTATTGAACAACGGAAGCAGCAACGGAAAAAGATATATCGATCCCGCCGGAGACGAGAACAACCAGAAGGCCTGCAGCCATGATAATATTCACTGATTGATTATTCAGAAGATCAAAAAAGTTTTGTATTGTAAAAAAGCTATCAGTGATCAATCCGAGAAGCAGACAAATGACAAGTATGATAACAAACAAAATGCCTTCAACGTTTTTTACTAATTTAATCATTGATCACTATTTCCAGTTCTTTTTCGCTAATCTTTTCTGGGGATAATCTATGTGAGATTCTGCCTTCACGCAGAACTATTATGCTGTCTGAATGTGTGTGAATTTCGCCGGCCTCATCAGAAATTAGCATGATCGCCATTCCTTTTGATGCAAGGTCTCGAATGATCTGAAAGATCCCGGCTTTTGCCCTGACATCGACACCAACCGTTGGGGAGTCAAGGATCAGAATCTTAGGGTTTGTGGCCAGCCACTTTGCAAGAACTATTCGCTGCTGATTACCACCGGAAAGAGAGTTCACCGCCAGGTCAGGGGTATTGACCTTGACCTTCAACCGGTCAATCCAATACCGGCACAACTTTCTGATTCGCTCAGGATCCAGAAAATAAGATGGTTTTGAAAGAGCTTTAAGGGTGGTGACCCCAGTATTTTTAATAATCGACTGGGTTTGATGCAGGCCAATATTAAGCCTGTCTTCTGACACGTAGGCAACACCATGTTTTATGGCATCTCGATTGGACTTGAGGGACACGTCGTTGCCGTCAATTAATATACGTCCGTTCTCGGGTTTTGTCATCCCAAAAATCGCATGGGAAATCTCGCTTCGGCCGGAGCCAAGAAGGCCGGTTAAGCCGAGGATTTCACCGGATCGCAATGAGAATGAGATATCTTCAAACTGGTCCTGCACAGTTAATTTGTCCACTTCAAGGACGGTATCCCCAAATGTTGTTTGAGATCTCTTTTTCTCGTTTATTACCTGTCCCGTCATCAACATGGTGAGTCTTTTTTGTGTCATTCCTTCTGTTGGAAATGTGCCCACAAACTTCCCATCACGGAGAACAGTTACACGGGAGGAGACCTCAAGGGCTTCAGCAAGCCTGTGACTGACAAAGACAATTGAAATTCCCTTATCAGATAACTTGTGTACAATTTTAAAAAGGTTTTGCGTCTCTGTCCGTGTCAGGGATGCGGTGGGTTCATCCATAAAGATAATGCCGGCATCTGTTTGAAGCACACGGCTGATCGCAACCAACTGACGTTGCGCGATACTGAGACTTCCAAGCGGTATATCGAGATCAACATCTATTCCAAGCTCGTCAAGGGTACAGCGTGCCCGTTTCAGTGCAGAATCTGAGCGGGTCAGGGATAAAGGGTTTGCTATGAACTCATCGAAAATAATATTCTCGCCAACAGATAAATCAGGAAAAAGCGAAAGGTCTTGCCAAATAACATGAATGCCTCTCGATTTTGAATCTGCTGGGCTAATTCGAGAAACAGGGGCTTTATCACCAAATTGAAATAATGCTCCTGGTTCGGGAACATAAACGCCATTGATTACTTTGATTAGGGTACTCTTGCCGCTGCCGTTCTCTCCGGCAAGACAGTGAACTTCCCCCTTTTCAAGCTCAAAACTCACATTGTCTAAGGCGCATATGTTTCCAAAGTTCATTGAAACCGATGTTGCTCGAAAAGCGAGACTTTTCATAATTGTTTCCCTTTTTGCCGATTTGCGTTAACTTGACACTCTTTAACTCAAAACCGGATAACTACAAAGGCTAAAGATGGAGGAGAACTACTCACACAGGGTGAACGGTTCTCCTTCTCTTAAGATTGAAAAACGCTTTTAAAGGCCAAGCTCGGCAAGACCATCTATGGTTTTTTTGCTCAACTCCAGAGGCTTGTTGGCAAAAATATTTGTGCCGATCAGTTTTATTTTACCGAGTACCGGGAGGGTATCACCATCTGACACAGATTTCCCTTCAACCAGTGCTTTACCCAATTCTACAAATACTTTACCTGCTTCAAGGGGGCTCCACACATAACCGCCAGTGATCGCACCAGAATGGACTAGTTTTTGACCTTGACCTGCAGAGAAAAGACCCACTACGTGAACTTCGCCTATAAGGTTACGCTCTTCAACTGCACGGGCTGCACCTATCGGACCCTGGCTGCCGAAGGCAAGCACACCGGCAAGATCTTTATTTGCACGGATCAAGTCTAACATTGTGTTGCGGCTGTCATCGACACTTTCTGCAACGCCAAAACGGTCAGCAACCTGTTTCATCTGAGGATATTCGCTATTTAAGTATTCCACTGCTGCATCAGCCCATGCATTGTGAGCAGGCACAGTCAAACCTCCTACAAAAACAGCATATCCACCCTTGCCACCTGTTTTCTGCGCAAAAAGTTTTGCATGTGCCACTCCCAAATCATTGGCAGAGACCAGTTCGAAGTTATAATCCTTGTTAACCGAGACACTGGATTCGTGTGTGATGACCTTAATTCCGGCATTACGTGCCTTTTTCAGGACAGGTTCAAGAACTTTTGCATCGTTAGGAACAACACCTATCACATCAACCTTACGTGCGATTAAATCTTCAATTGCACGGACCTGGAGAGCTGGATCGGCACTTGTTGGTCCAATCATGAATGCATCAACCCCAAGTTCCTTGCCCTTTTCCTTAATACCAGTTTCCATAGCATTGAACCATGGAATACCGCCAATTTTAACTACAACACCGATTTTTGTTCCGGCAATGGCGGATGCCGCCATGCAGACCAATGTAATTAAAACCACAACCATTGTTTGTAATTTTGTAGAAACCTTCATTTTTTCCTCCTTTTTTTCCCTGTTTGACAAAGGATCAGCCTTATCAGTTCTGTTCAAACCTTTTCCAAAATACGCACTATCGATTGTGCTACACTAAAAATACTAATAATGCAAGCCTTTTTGAACTATTAATTATGTTTTTTTATTTGTGATGTTTTTTTTTTTCTGATACCTTTGCTGAAAAAAGTAAAAAATATGGAGCTTATTATTCTTGACAGTTGAGTCCGTTAAAAGAGTGACAATATATGACGTTGCAAAGCGTGCAGGGACTTCTCCAAGCACAGTCGGCTCGGTCATGAATGGTTCATGGCGCAAGAGAAGAATAAGCGAAACACGTGCAAACTCGATCAAAAAGCTGGCCTACGAACTGGGCTATTCAGTAAATCTTCAGGCAAGTGCACTGAGACTGGAGCGCTCCAGAATTATCGGCATGATCGTTCCTATGCATGATAACCGTTATTTTAGTTCCATTTCACAGACATTTGAAAAAGAAGCCCGTAAAAGAGGATTATTTCCCATTATATCCTCAACATTGAGAGATCCCAAAATAGAGGAGGATGCCGTCAGGCTCCTTTTGGGCTATCAAGTTGAGCGCATTGTTTGTACCGGGGCAACAGATCCAGATAACATAGCAGACATTTGCCGGCAAAAAGGTGTGCAGACTTTCAACTTGGACCTTCCTGGCTCAAAAGCTCCTTCGGTCATCTCGAACAATTATCAAGGAGCATTATCGCTCACCATCGAACTTATCAAAAAACTGGACATCAAGAGAGATAAAGAAAGTAGACTACTATTCATCGGCGGACGACCTGACAATAACACCAACGAGAGAATTCGCGGATTCAAGGATGCAAACAAACGAGCTGGGTTAATTATTAAGGATAATCAGATTTTGATTTGCGGATATTCTCCTAAAAAAGCGGAAGATACTCTTGACAACTATTTTAAAAAAAATGGTAAAAAACCTGCGGGCATCCTCGTTAACTCTACTATATCACTGGAAGGTGTCATGAACTGGTTCAATACTAAAGGGACCGTTCATCTCAAACATTTAGCATTCGGCTGTTTTGACTGGGATCCGTTCGCTGCCATGATCCAACCAGGTATCATTATGGTTCGACAAAATGTGGACAAAATGGTATCCACTCTTTTCGAACTGATGGATCGAGAGACCATAGATAATGATTTGCTGATTCAGGTGTCTCCTTCATTATTGGAGTAATAAAAAGAACAAATATATGAGCCTCTTGCAGAAACAAAGAGTATTCTGTTTTAATTTGTCGTGTAATTCTCACACATGGCAACCGAGCCAGGTTATTTTTCGTTTCCACCGGAAAATAGTCTCAGAATCTAATTCTCAGGCATAGCTCACCCTCTGCGCACTGAACGAGGCACATCAATTCAATTATTTTAACCCTCCTATATGGGTATATGTCCATCAGCTGCATCAATATGCAATTTGTATCCAATCCAGGATTTTTTATATCCTTTGCTATTCATCTTTGTTCCAACATCACAAGCTTGAGGCAAATCTTCAAGCATTGCATCAAGCCCCATTAGACACTTGAACATATTGGCAACCACCGGCTCACCGTGAGCAGGACTGGTACAATCTGAAAAATATAGTTTATTTTTGTGTTCAGTTTTGTAAGCTAAAATCAGTTTTGATTTGTGTAGGTATATTGAAAGTTTTAAACTGCGGACTTTGTCTATATACAATCGCTGTACGCAATTTATCAAAAGGCGTTGACTTCTTTTTCCAGTGCTGACCGCAATCAAAATTTGATCAGAGGAGATACGTATTCAAAATCAATAATCCAATTTTTCTTATTTTTATGGATTTATCAATTAGGAATTTGGAGCAGACTATGTCTATGAAGTCCTTGGTTTTAGCTGACTAAGCACTATAACGTGTAAGACTCGCTTTTCTATTTTTTCTCAGGATACAATATGTAGTGCCCGCAATCTTTTCATCTTCAGATAGAAAATTAAAATATATGTC
>JBDLIU010000146.1:0-11137 GCA_039714715.1 Bacteroidota bacterium | reverse complement strand
ACTCACAAGTATCAAAGCGAAAAGAAAAAAGGGAATGCGACGTAACATAGGTTTTGAGATTATGGGGTTGTCTCAAAGATAGAAACTTGTTTCAAAAAACAAGAGGGACAAATGTCCCCCTAACTGTTCTTCTTGAAGCTATTTACCATTGTACAGGTACTTGTTCTCACTGGGCACCATTTCACATAAATCTCAAGATGATACTCCCCCAAACAACTATAAGGACGAAGTCTCTATGTTCAAGATCTTGCCCTGATACTTCTTATGAATTGCTTTTAATCTCTCCCTTCTCAAATGGGGATCCTTGCTATACTCATTATGGTGCGTATCCCTTATCTTACGCATCATGCGTACAGCATCGAACTCTTTATCAGTCTTCATTCTCATTAAATTTTATTATCTCTCTTGGTGTTCGAATTTCTATCATAGGATAGCTATTCTTAAGATTAACGGCATTATACAACTTGATCTTTTCCTTGTAACAGCTTTATCAAGCAGATACTTATTGGCAAGCTCTTCCGATTCATTATCTGAGGCAAATATTTCTAATGCATGTTCTTGCATTGTTTCAATAATCTGCCTTACTCTTTTTGGAGCATTTGTTAATTCATCAAGTGTTATCTGATATAACCGCAATCTTCCGTCCATTATTAAATTCATCAAAGAGTTTTTTTTAGAAGTTCTTTTTTTCTGCCAAATTTCCATCTCCTTTTCCAGATCCTCCTGGGTGATGTGATCTCCGGCTTCAGCACGTTCAGAGGCTGCTCTGACTCGTTTTTTCAGGTCCTCCTGTGCAATAGGAGTACCATCGACCTCATACCCCACAACATCAGACTCTTCATATTGCCGGAAAAGATATCCGTTTCTCAAACTCAATGGTTGAAACCCAGAATAAGATCATCAAGTATCATTATCTTTTCAAACATGACTTCAGGGATATTCATGAGTTAAGAAAACTGCTGGACTGGATCATTCCTGATTATCAATATAAACGACCCCATCACTCACTGAAAGGTCTAACTCCGTATGAAGCATTGATCGGAACCCCTTTGCCTTTAGAGCAATGGCAGCAACAGATACAGGAAGCCAAACAGGTAAGATTACAACAAAATACCAAAGAGCCTTGTGAACTATGTTAAGCCCAAGTACGATCAGAAGAAAAATCGTACAATCATACAATGAATTTGCAATTGCGGTCCATCAGTTGATAGACCTGTAGTATAAAATCTTTACCTGAATGATGCATAGGACCGTGCGCCCATCACGTTGCAATATTGTAACGTAAAATTACAATTTTACTTTGGGATTTGCATCGCAAAGAGGACTGTCCAATTTTCGGGGAAATCCACAAAGAGGGGAAGGTTACTTTCTCACTTTTTTGAAAATTACTATTTTCAAAATACAAGTTCAATACTATCAGAAACTATATACAATTTGCCTGGAAAAGGCAGAAATAAATATCTGTGAACTTGGCTAAAAAAAAAACCGTCTTCTGTTTTATACAGGACAGCATACAGATTCTCTCCACTAGTCATGCTTATTTGAATATCAATATAGCCAATGGTATTTGAACTAAAATTGTCAATTAATAGTTTCTTTTTTAATGATGCTAACATAATAGCAATTCGCTTATCACCTTTGTAAATTACGCTAGGTGATATTATTGGAAAGTCATATGAGCCAATTACCTCGATTTTTTCTACTTGTTCTTCGGTTAGATTATAAATCTGTGTACTATAATGCTTCTGAACTTCACCAATTGTTGATATTAATAACAACAATCCACCAATAACCATTATTGGTTTGTATATGGAATTATGAAGAATACCCTTATGATAGTATCGCTTGATTATTAATCCGAATACAATAATTCCAATACTAACTAAAATTAGCATTATCATTTTTTTTAGTTTACCCTCCTCGGGCTCAATAAAGGTCCAGTACCAAGCGTCTTTGTGTGATTAATAGTTCCGCCAAAAGTAAACTCATTAAGTCCAAAATTTACTCCAACACCTGATGTTGTATATGTAGCACCTATTCCTTTGAAACGAGTGTCAAAATCAACCGCATTACCACCGGAACTCAAGTTTAACCAACTACTTGAAGCTGTGTAATCAGTCGCATCGCCATGCAATTCAATTAAAAAATTAATTTGTGCCATCAGTACTTTTATGGGTTAATTTATTTATATCAATATTTGGAACATCCCAACCTTCTGCCCAACCATAATTAAATGCAAATTCTGTTCCGTTATGTGCAGTGATAGTTGAAAAGCCAAAGGTAAAACCCATATGGAACCGTCCCAGCGCAGGATCATAGAACCTGGCACCGTAGTCATACCAGTCCAGGTTTACGCCCCCGAGTTGCTCATCCTGGATCTCTTTCCCGTTGTATAGGTACTTGTGTGCACTGAGTTTTCCTCCAAACTCAATACTATCTTTCATAAAAAACAAGTTCGAGTTCTTTCAGCTTTTTGAAATCGGAGTCTGCTGTGATCAATGGAATATTCAGATATAAGGACGTTGCAGCAATAATAGTATCTGGTAACTTTACCTTATACTGCTTCCTAAATTTGACAGCAAGTTGCTTGATTTCTGCATTTATATCAATTACAACACATTCTCCAAGTAATTCATGCACTACTTTAAGATCTGAAGATTTTAAGCCAGAATAGGAAAGTAATTCTAGTTCAGTGATAAATGAAACGTAAAATTGTTTTCCATCAAGCACTTCGGTTAGTGTAACATCACCTTGCAGGAGGTATAAAAGGATATTTGTATCAAGGAAGAGCTTATTACCACTCATTCCTTAACTCTTTTTGAATATGCAGGGGATCCTTATTAAGCTTGATGATTCCAGAATATTTTTTGGTATCGATACCTCTTCTGGACTTAATAGATAAACGGTCCAACAATTTGTTAATGCTGTCCTTCTTCGAGCCATATTTAAGGGTAGTAACCATAACATTTCAAAATTAACAAATTATGTCTGAAGAGCAATCAATTTCTCTCGGCTAAGCCCTAACCAATCAAGTTGTATTTTGCCCGGACCTCTTTCATCACCTCCTCATGGGGTATTAGCTCTCCACGATCCGCTTCAGCAATACCTTCTTCAATGGCAGTTTTTTCAGCATCGCTGATTTCATCCCACCAGTCTGTACTTCTCCCTTTTCTTTCTTTTGTTCTCATCTTTACCAGTAAATATTTTGTTCCGGCAAATTAATAACGGTAGTTCCGTATGGCTAAGAATGGAGCAATATCTTCATTCAGTATCTATTTCATTCTCCATATCCTCCTGGGTGATATAATGGCCGGCCTTAACTTGCGCCGAAGCTTCTCTGGCCTCTTTTACCAGGTCTTCCTGTGTGATGGGAGTACCATCCACTTCATACCCTACGACATCAGATCCTTTGAATTCCTTCCTCATGGCATCAACCATCCTAAGAAACCTTTCGTCAGCCTTGTCGATATAGCTTCGAACCCCTTTTCTTAATTCTGCTATTCCCATAACGCTGTTTTCTACAAATTTATCGATTAATATCCACTAATGGTTCGATTCAGAGGGTGGAACTTCTCCAAAATAATCATGTAGTACCTGATATTTTTCATCAAAAACTTCAAATTTCACCGGTTACATATTCCACCAATAGGGATATATAATAAAGACCTCTCGAAATTGAAACCATACAACTCCTATCACACCAGCATCAAACAGCTGGCCAGACGAGGAAAGCTCCCATATAAGTATACTGCTTGCATTGACAGATCTACTATCTGGAGGTGGAAGCAGGAAACGGATGATAAATACCTGGGAGCAGAATTCTCCAATATCGATCTTCTTGAACAGTTCCTGGAAAGGAGAGAATCGGCAACAGTTATAAGAACCTATCTAAAGCTGGCAACTACATTCTCCTCGATACTAGGAAGATCTTTCCAATTCCAGCAAACCATTACCGAAAACAAAGAGAAGTTTGTCCGGTCTATCCTAAAGTGCCAGAAAAGCATTAACCTCAAATTCATCCTCCGGCTCTGCAATATCTCCTCCTCTGTCTTCTACCACTGGAAAAACCAGGTACTCAAAAAATGTCCTTCCTCTCCCTTTCAGCTCTGCAGAAGAGTCTATTCAAATCAACTGACTCAAAATGAGGTGAACCGGATGAAAGAAATGCTTTCCAGTCAACAGTTCCGCTACTGGCCGGTCAATTCAATTGCTTACTTTGCCCTGCGAAATAATATGGTGAACGCCTCGTTAGCAACCTGGTACAATTACATCAATAAACTGGGTTGGGACCGACCACGGTCGCCAAAGAAACCAAAGTATGAAACCGGGATCCGGGCCAACCGCCCCCACCAGATCTGGCATGCTGATATAACAGTTGTCAAATGTCTCAATGGGATGAAGTATTACGTCTATCTGCTGATGGATAACTTCTCCCGCTTCATTCTTAATTACCAGGTATCAGAGAAGGTATCTGCCGAAATTCGCATGAGTAGTATTAAACAGGCTTACGAGCAATACATCAAAGGTCCCGGTGAGGATGTCAGACTCATCGTTGACGGAGGAGTTGAAAACAATAACAACACCGTGGATGACTACATCAGTTCCGAGGAGGTTAGCGTTCAAAAACTCATTGCCGGAAAAGATATCAAATTCTCAAACTCAATGGTTGAAGCCCAAAATAAGATCATCAAGTATCATTATCTTTTCAAACACGACTTTAAGGATATTCATGAGCTTCGAAAACTGCTGGACTGGATCATTCCTGATTATCAATATGAACGGCCCCACCACTCCCTGAAAGGCCTGACCCCGCATGAAGCCTTATCCGGAATTCCCTTACCAAAAAAGCAATGGGAAGAGCAAATCCGTGAAGCCAAGCAGGTAAGACTACAAGAAAATGCCAAAGAACAATGTGAAATATGTTAAATCCGGAGGAGATCAGTTGAAATCATGAGATCATCACTCTCAGTTGATAGACCAGTGGTATAAAGCATAACCCAGAATGGCACACAGGACCCTGCACACACTATGTTGCAATATTACAACGCATAATTCCAATTTCACTTTGGGATTTGCTGAGCATCTCTTCTACGTGCTTGATAATATTCTCCAAAATGTGAAGGCCAAGCAGGCTTTTGCCGGATAGTAAAAAACCCGGCCACATGCCGAATTTTATCTCCTTATTTCTTAACACTTTGTTAAGCCATGTACCATAAAACAATAGTTGCAATTACTCCTATAACAAGAAGAATAAACACCAAAGGTCTTTTCCTTATAAATCTCCTTACTCGAAGTACAGCTATCTTGTAGGCAATCGCCTGATAATTATAGAGCTCTCCTTCCATATAGGCTTCAGCTTTTTCTTTGCCCATTAGTTCAACCAATTCTCGATATGTAGACTCTGGTACTTTGTCCTTGTCTATCATAACCTACAAGGTGTTTGGATAAGTCGCCGTTGATAACCGCTGCAGCCTTTTAGCTGCTCCATTAACCCTAGCCTGGGGTATCCTTAACTGAGTTGAACCGAATGCATCTTTGCTTACAGCGTCTTCTATTCCAAGTGTCTGAAAGTTTTTCACGCCAAGAGCTTTAATAATGATTGGGGCAGCATTTTCAGCTCTATCAAGGCCACTTAATCCAGGTAGGCGGCCATCCTGCATAGATAAAGCATTTCTTCCTGGGAAATTACTTATTACGCTAGAAACTCCAGATACTATTGGATCATTTGATGCATAACTATTCATGAAATCCTGATTCATTGTAGCATCTTCATACATTGACTCTCCTTGACTTGTCTCAGAGCCAGAAACAGTATATGTAGCTTCCCCGCCCTTTCCGCTTGCAATATCCAACGACACATCCATATTTGAATTGCTAACTGCAACTGAAGAGACCTCACCATTACCATCCATAACAGTCGTGGTTGTCGATACCATAATTGATGCCGAGCCTTCCGAAATATCAACATCAGGATCAAATGTCGCACTCGTCTGAATAATTGTAGTTTCCCCGGTATTGTTATTGGTAGAAACCTGATAGCCTTGTTCTATATCTAATTGATCTAGGATATCATCTTGTGGATTTCCACTAGAAGGGGCCATCCCATCAGGATCAATAAACCTAATTGGGTTATTGAAACAATAGCTGTATGGAGACCAAGTGTTGTATTTTTCTGCCAGCGGATCCGACGCATGCCACCTCCCCAGTGCTGGATCATACATTCTGGCCCCGTAGTCGTACCAATCAATAGACGTGCGTTTCAGCGTAATGAAAACAATTTAATTTGTGTCATTTTGCTCTTCCTTCTCAATCAAATAATACCAATTCTCATTATATTGATTCATCCTCTCAAATTCCTTTACCCAATACTCGCTTAATGAAGTACTGTCATATAAATAATACACAAAAGAATTCTTGGGTAATTCGAACGAAATAAACCCACCAATTCTGGGAATTCCCGATACACTCACATTCTCAAATTCATAATAAGAGGGTAGAGAAATATTTCCATATACAAGATTGAAGCTATCAACGAATTCACAATACTTCTCGAAAACATCGCTATTCTTATCAAGATTTGCCTTTTTAGAGAAATATTCTTCACCAATAGGGCCCAGTTTTGCAAAATTCTCACTGATTATTGAAGAGTCAGTTTTTTGGTCATGTGAAAGAACAAAAAAAGTATTTGAACTAAATTCCTCAGAAACAATAACACCAATAAAATCAATAGTGAATTTATTTGTTTCTCTATTATGGATAGTGTTCACTCTTTTATCTGTACTTACGTTTTTAAGAAATGCAAAATCCTTAGTAGAATTCATCTCAATAAAGTCAACACACAAACTCTCTTCAGTATAATCCTGTTGATCACAAGAAATCAGTAACACAATGGCTAAACTGATAATAGCTATCCTTAACTGTTTTAGTAGTATCATCGAAAGGAGGGATTATATCCTAGGGCCCTATGGTAACCCTTAATAATAGCCCGCTGATCAGCAGGAGAGTCACCGCTCCAAGATCTGTTTTGGAAGAATCGAAAAATAGGATTATTATGAGTACTTGCTAATCCAGGATTGCTAGTTTTAGCAGACCACCATGCATTTATATTTGACGAGTTTCTTACAACTTGCTGGGTAAAACCCATTTTACCCATCGCATAGCCCCAGAGATAGTTTCCTGCATCTTTATCGTTATATCCTACACCATCAATAATATGTAAAGAGCCATAGTCATGTTTTATCGCCTCACTATAATAGTAATCCATTTTTCCTCTATTGCTTTCATTAGCTGCATAGCTCCATCTCGACAAACTATTCTGTTCATAGATTCCACTATTATCAATAGCATCAGTTATTTGATTATCTGACACGAAGGATAAAGTCATGTTTCCACTTGTTAAGGCCTCTTTGTCTTCCCCTAAGTCATTATATGAAAAATGACCTCCTCCAGTATAGGTTCTATTCCCATCTTCATCTTCAGTATAGTTTTGATTATATCCGGTAATTTCTTCTTCTCCATCATCAATAGTTGTGGAATAGACACCGTTCTCAAAAATCATTAAACTGTCTCCATTAACATCAATGAACAATATGGGATTGTTCGCAGCGTACTGATAAGGCGAGAAGTCGAGATACTTTTCAGCGAACCTATCCTGGGTATGCCACCTCCCCAGTGCTGAATCATACATTCTGGCCCCATAATCATAGAGGTCAAGATTCACCGAGCCTAACATTTCATCTTGTAGCTCCTTGCCGTTATAAAGGTACTTAGTTTATTCTATTAAGAAGTATCACTGTATAAATAATCATGGTAAGGTTATAAGAGATATGCATAACAATACTTGCTAAAGTGTTAATACGAAGTCGAATATAGGAAAATGCCAATCCTGAAATGAAATAAGGTAATAAAAATAATGGGCTTAAAACAAAGAAGCCTTTCGTAAGATTGAATCGTTCAAGATGAAAAAGGGTGAAAACTATGATTTGTGTATAATAGACGAAATTGAATCTCCTTAGCCAAAGATCTTTAAAATAATTAATAATGAGGCTGTTGTTTAATCCATAATTAATAATAAGTGCAAAAACAATTGTACTAAATACCTTGAGAGAAACGATTTTTAAACTCTCAAACTCCAAGTTATTTATACTAGAGTTGAACAATAGGGTAATAAAGAGTAGAATCAATCCAATTTTAAGGAATAGTGGTCTAAAAACGAGAAGCATTCTAAACTCAACTTCTTCAATAATTGGGAATAAAATCAATAAGAAGAAAAAATACAATACTGAACTTTCGGTAGAATCATAGATCTTGACATACTGCGTAATATCTAAACAGGTTTGATTGAAGTGCCCAATAGAAATATTAATAGTTATTATACTAAGAAAACTAAAAAGCAAAAGTAGAAGTCTCTTTAATTTTCTAGCCTTAGATGTTTCACCTTTTTGAGGATTGAAAACTAGGCTTATTTCATTCAATAATAAATTCATTTTGATTTATCTAATATTATATGATAAAAAAAATAATCAACTCGCTAGCAGGTGCTTATAATCAACCGATTACTATTTGTTTATGTAATACGCACAAAAGTAATCAGACTTAATGAGGATTCTTGGGAGAAGCAACTGTATCTTCTTTATTATGTCCTAAAGTCTCAAGAATACTTAAGTTTTCAATTGCGTTTACTAATCCATTGACACCTTCTTTTGTCCCTGAGATCACTAGTGTAGCAGCTTGTGCTTTTTTAAACAATGGATTTGAATAAGCAAAACCATAACCTCTTGTGCTTACATCCGCAGCAATTCGATCAGCTGTAGGTCCAATAATACTACCAGATTCGCTATTTATATCGATGTCATCAACATTTAACTCCGTTTGATTGCCTTTAGAATCAAATGTTTTAGTGATAGTTACCTCTGTTGTAGTGGTTGAAGATTCAGTAGTGACTTCTTCTTCGGTAATCTTTGAAGTTGTATTTGTAGTTGTTTGCGAGGATGTAGTTGTTGTAGAATAGCTCCCATCCTCATTTGTAGATGTCGCCTGTGAAGTAATCACTGGTGATCCATCAATAGTTTCATTAACCGTAACTGTTCTGTTTTGATCATCCCAAACTATTGTCGGATCTTCTTCCTCTTTACCTTTTTCTTCAGCACCCATCCCCATCAAATCAGTATAGCGGATTGGATTATTGAGTGCATAATGATAAGGTGAATGTGAATTATATATCTCAGCTAAAGGGTCTATACTTGTAAATCGCGCTAACCCAGGGTCAAAATACCTCATTCCATAGTCGTACCGATCTATCATTCAAAATATTAGTATTTAATGATCGAAGAAATACTATTAATTCATAGGCCTGACATCGAATTCCTCACATAGTAAATAATGATAGGATTCATTTTTAAGAGTATCCTTTAATATTATAAAACCCATTAGATCAATATCTCCTGTATCTAGTGGTTGAAAATAGAAATCTATTGATAAATCTTGTGATGAGAACTCAGTTTCTCTAAGGCCATAACTGTCATGTTCTTGTAGAAATAGGTTCATTTGAAAATTATCTCTATTATTTGTATATCCTTCAATATGCAATATGATGTCTTTGTTTATTGTGACATAATCAGGACTGAATATTTCATAATAGAAGCTTTTTTCGGGGATTGGGATATTGTCATTATAAATAATTTGACCAATTGGTTTGGTACTTCTATCCTCTTTGACCTGAAAAACTTTTAATGCTTGTGGTAATGAATCACTTTCTGAAAAATGTATTATCGATTGAACGGGTGATCCTTCCAGATAATATACCTCCTCCCAATAAGACTGATCTTTCTCATAGATTAACTCTCTACCAGTTATAATGCCATTCTTGAATTTTCGTCTTTTATAAAGAGTTCCATCTTTATGAAAGTTATTGATAACACCATCATGTAGATTATCAATAACTCTTCCAGCTTGTTTCAATTCACCACTAGGATAATACTCTTCATAATAATAGGAATTTGTATCCTTTTTATCGAAGAGAATCTTTTTCAGTTTTAATTCACCGTTAGTATAATAATCAAGATGTACTGGATTATTAGAAACACATCCATAAAATAAAGACAGTACGATTATGTATTTGAAAAAACGTTTCATTAGAACTTTAGTTTTAATTCGGATCTATAGGCATTTCGTGTTTCACTTTGTTCTCAGATTTGTTAATTATTCGCCCTGTAGAGTCAATAGTGTACACATAGCCACTGTCCATATCTACCATACGATTTTCTACTGGATGAACCGTATCATAAGTAATATTAGTTTCCTGATGCGGACTTACATGTTTGACAGAAACATTTTCCATAATATCTCCGAAAGTGTTTCTTATTGTTTTTAAGATTTCCGATCCCTGTTCAAGCTTGGGATCGCTCATGTCTATGGATCTTCCATCTACGTTTTTAGCCTTTACCCGGGGATTCCAACCACCATTTCCATCAATCGTGAAACCTCCATTTTGAAACAGAGCTTGTTTTGGATTTTTTGGTTTGTTTTTAGCATTTCTAACCCATGCTCCATCAGGACTATTTACTTTAATATAACTATTCCCATTTTTTCCTTTCCATCCAGTAATAGTTATGTTATTGGCTTGAGGATCCTTTCTCCCTGCTCTTCTGTACTGCCGTTTAGCTTTACGAATTATTCGATCTAGTTTATCCCTGCCATCAGGATCAGTGAAACGTAAAGGATTGTCACTTACATACGCATATGGTGCATACCCATAGTACTTTTCAGCCATAGGATCAGATACGTGCCATCTGCCAAGCGCCGGGTCATAGAACCTGGCACCATAATCATACCAGTCCAGGTTAACGCTGCCTAACAATTCATCTTGAAGTTCTTTCCCATTGTATAGGTACTTGTTATCAATCAAGCATCAATATTGGCGTACTTGGCATGTTTCTCAATGAACTCACGGCGGGGCGGAACTTCATCGCCCATCAGCATGGAGAAGATACGGTCCGCCTCGGCAGCGCTATCGATGGAGACCTGCCTGAGGGTACGATTCTCAGGATTCATGGTGGTATCCCAGAGTTGCTCGGCATTCATCTCGCCCAGACCCTTGTAACGCTGCAAATGGATCCCTGTTTCCTTGCCACCACCA
>JBDLIU010000145.1:0-11304 GCA_039714715.1 Bacteroidota bacterium | reverse complement strand
TTATTATCCATTGAAGCTTCCTCAAATATATTAACGAGTTCATCTGTTTTAGCATCGAAAAATGCAATCACAAAAATTGAAGAAGGATATATTGATTTAATTACTTTGATTGATTCCAATACTTCAATCACATTACTCTGGGCTGTTTCCGGTTCTTTCTCAAAGATATCTAAGCCAAGACGATGATATTTATACAAACCAATCCTTAATGGCTGAATTTGTTGATTCATTATATCTTCTAGCAATGAGTATCGGTTCCGTGTACTTTCCAGACTACCCCAACCCGGGAAGCCTGACTGAGATGCGGAATTAATTATAACCTGTGCATTCTGAAAAAATGGAGTTCCTGATAGTTCTCCAAAGCTGTCATAATCTAAACCTAAAATTATATAGGCATAAAATGCTAACATCGATGTTAAGTTGCTTGTGTAACTATTAAGGTTAAACTCAAGCGGCATCGATTCAACATATTCGAAATTCCAATCTCTATCAGCAAAATTGAGAACAATGGACTCATAGGTAGTATTATAAACAGGTCTTGAGCTTCTTACCTGAACAGTTGCCTTGAATTCACCAATTGAAGGCATCTGGCTAAGGTTTATTGAGATGCTGCATTTTATTCTTTCTTCGGGAGCAAATTCATCTGAAGACCAATCTCTGCCATTCATGAAATTCTCAATAGCAAGCTCCATATCCTGAAAAACTCTTCGGTCTGTGGTTTGAATCTGGTCTGCATTAATTATTACATCACAGTTAAGGTCCTGAGCATTTGCAATGACAGAACTTATTATGAACGCTATGAATAATAGTTTACGCAATTGAAGAGACTATTTCATTAATGATATCCCTGGCAACTTCCATCTTTGATTTTAACTCAAATTCTTTCACTTTATTGTCCGCAGCTATAATAGTGATTTTATTGGTATTATGCTTAAATCCAGAGCCTTCATCTTTTAATGAATTTAGAACTATCAGATCAAAGTTCTTTTTCTTCAATTTAGCTTTGGCATTTTCAAGTTCATTTTCGGTTTCCAGAGCAAACCCAACCAGGAATTGTTTTTCTTTTCTTTCCCCTAGTGACTGGGCAATATCAATGGTTTTTGTTAGTTGCAATGAAAGATTTTCGCCACTTTTCTTTATTTTCTGATTGGCAGGATCAGGTGACGCATAATCTGCTACAGCAGCCGCTAAAATAACAATATCCTGATTCTTATAAACTTTATCACAGGCTTCATACATTTCTCTGGCGGTGGAAACATCCACAACATCAAATTGTGAAAGCTTATCTGCAGGCAAATTATTGGGCCCTAACACCAGGGTTACATTTGCGCTATTTGAAGCTGCCTGAAGAGCAATTTCTAACCCCATTTTACCACTCGAATGGTTGCCTATAAACCGGACAGGATCAATAGGCTCATAAGTTGGCCCTGCAGTGATTAAGACATTCTTACCAGTTAGTGGATTGTGTTTTGTGAAATACTCAGTAACAAACTCATGAATTTCTTCCGGCTCTAACATTCTGCCCTGACCTACTAAACCGCTTGCTAGCTCACCGTGAGCAGTATCAAGAATAATATTACCGAAAGATTTTAACTTGCTGATTGCATTTTTAGTGGCTGGATGCTGGTACATGTCCAGGTCCATGGCCGGTGCAAAGACAACCGGGCATCTTGCAGATAAATAGATTGCATTGATAAGATTGTCTGCTATCCCATTGGCCATACTAGCCATTGTTTTGGCAGTTGCGGGTGCAATCAGGATTAAGTCGGCCCAAAGGCCAAGGTCTACGTGGCTATTCCAAAGCCCCGTTTCATCTTTCTGAAATCTCGATAAAACAGGTTTCTTGCTCAATGTGGAAAGCGTCAGTGGGGTAATAAATTCCCTGGCTGAATCAGTCATAACAACCTGAACTTCAGCGCCTGATTTAATAAGAAGCCGGATTAAAACAGCTGATTTATATGCTGCAATACTTCCGCATACTCCTATTAATATTTTTTTGCCACGGAGCATGCAATAAAGTTAACTATAATAACTATAATTCAGATTCCTCCTCTTCTTCTCTTTGTCTTGCTAATAGTTCATCTGAAACGAACTCTTCAGTTGCCAAAATGGTAGGTTTTGGCATCCTTTCATAAAACTTAGAGATCTCGATTTGTTCCCTGTTTTCAAATATCTCTTCCAGATTATCAACAGTAGATGCAAATTCAGCTAGTTTAGAGTTTAATTCGTCTTTTAACTTTGCCGATATCTGTCTGGACCTTTTAGAAATAATTGAAACAGATTCGTAGACACTGCCTGTCTTAGAGGCAATTTCTTCCATGTTTCGTGTGTGTACGGATGGGTTAACACTCATATTTATAACAGCTTTTTGAATTTTTCTAATTGATTTAAGGCCTCATCGTAATATTCCTGGGCCTCATTTATATACTCGCTTTGGGGATAGTCATCAATGTACTCTTCATATCGCTCGATTACACCATTATACCGTTCCCTTTGTTTTGATGGTATACTCTGTTGAGCCATCAAATAGGCGCACTCTATTTTCAGATACTGCAATTCTGCATTAAACTTTGAATCAGGATAATTAATCGCAAAATTATCAAAAGCAATAATCGCACTGTTTAATGCATTTATTTTATGATATAGCTTGGCACTATGATATGCTTTAGTTTCAAGTTTAATCTGTAATTCAGATAATATCTGGGTTGCGTCACTTACATATTTGCTATCACTATTTCTGTTAATGAATAACTGAAAAGCCTCAATTGCTTCATTAGAACTGGTTTGATCCAGGCTATAGATAGGAGAACTTTTATATAATGAAAACGCATACATAAATTGAGCTTCAATGGCAAACTCACTCCTGCTATATGTTTCATAAAACGATTTGAAATAGTGAGCACTTAAAAGGAATTGTTTGTCATTGTAATGTGCATAAGCATAGTAAAACTGGGCTTTTTCACCCTCAGCTTTACCTCTTGTAAGGGGAAGTACTTCTTCGAAAAGGGCAATCGACCTGTAGTAGTCACCTTCTTCGTAATAGTTCATTGCACCATTGTATTTTGCCTCCCAATCGTCACTCTTCTGCAATTTCCTGAATTCAGAACAAGAGACAACCGACAAGAAAATTAATGTTGAAATTATTACCCTACTAACCCCTGATTTTAACATAAGCGTGCAAATATAGCGGACTTCCTTGGTTTTTTCAAACCTGAACTTTACAATTAATAACTAAAATTCTGTAAGTTTATTTCCTGACTACTAGTTTTTTAGTGGCTACACCTTCATTATCTATATAAAGACTGTAGAAATAAACACCCGGGTTAAAATCTTCTACAGATATCTTTAACTGTTGCTCAAAAGGATTAAGCTTGTATTCACCTGCAATTGATCCTAAAACATTGTGAATAATGATTTTTGCCTCTTTTGAATCGTTTTTAATAATATAATCGAAATAAGCCACCTCTGTTGCAGGGTTAGGGTATACATCATTCAGGTCAACATTAAGTGATGAGTAAAGCAATCCTTCCCTGGGCCGCTCCAGAACATCATATTGAATTTCTATTTGAGTATAATCAGAAGGATTACTGGCATTGCTCACCTGGTATGTGACTGAACTGAGATTCTGGACAAGGCCAGCTTCAAGTACCAATACAACAGATTCATTAACTTCTCCCGGTAGAATTTTAATTTTCTTAGAACCAGCTTTCTCTCTTTTATTGGCAATATTTTTATCAGAGCAATCGTTGTTAATACAAATAAAAGATTTCTGACTGGAGCCAATTTCTTTGTTAACTTCTGAGATATTAAAAAAAACAGGTTGGTCAGAAACGTTTTTAATTTTCAATACAGTGCGTATATCTTGCCCGATGATGCCTTGCTGTACAAGGTCAGTATTAATAACTTTCAGGCTTTGTCCATTAGCGACAAATCCAAAAAGTAGCAATATGGTTAAATATTTAACTTTTTTCATCTGAACAGGATACACTACACCCATTATATCAAATATACAAAATTTAACATATTATGTTTAAAAGATGTTAGAATTAGATTAACCTTTCTTTTTCTTCTTGATTAACCGTGATTTAGGAATTTTTCTTTTGGGAGAGATAGATTTATCAGGTTGCTCTATTTCAATATTTATTGGTTGATCCTCAATGATGTCAGGAGAGGGGGAGACGATAATTGCTGGTCTGATAAACATATTAAGCTGGGGCCTGATCTCTTCATGCCATTTAAATCCTCTCAGTGTTTTATCTTCCTCTTTTAGTTCATGTGGTGGGATAAAATCTCCCTCAGGGCTTATTTTAAAAGAAGCATCTTTCAGAGTTTTATTTTCAAAGACAAGGGTGATGTCACTGCATATAATTTTGTTCATACCCACAAATTCATTTGTCTCCTGATCGAACATAAAGAAAATACTTTCACCATTACCATATACATCAACAATATTTAGTTCATTGTTTTTAAACCTGGCAACCATTTCTCTCCCTTTAATCTGATTATGATTACCAATTGAATCATTAGTAATAACAAACGCCTGGTTTTTCATATTCAAAACATCAATGGCCTTGTTTTTAATAACCATATTGATTGAATCAGCGGTAAGTTGGTTGCCTGCTGTCCATAAAACAGGCTCGCCATAAAAATACATTGTTGAGTCTGCCACACCATATGCCAGGGAATCTGCGTCCGACTGTATATTTGATTTGAAAACTTGCACATTGTTATAGGCTAATAGGCGTTTTTCCTTCCTTTTCCTGCTGTCAATTGAGATTAGGGTATCTGCTTTTAAGTAAAGAGTGTCCTCACTTATAAGCATTCTGAGTAAGGCATTGTCGAATATCTTGGTTGTTGAAGTTCGCTTATTATAAATTGATTGCTGACCTGTGATGAAAATATCATCACCTTTTGAGATCATGAGGACATTTCCACTTACATTGTATAATCCCCTGGCTTGATCCAATCGAAGATCCCTGCCTTTCAGATAGTAATCCTCCGTTTCAACCCTGCCTAGTACATACGCAGATTTTTTTGCCTTAGAATTATATTGCCCTCCTTCATGATTAAAAACTTCACCATCAGTTGAAGTTAACTTCGTGGGAGCCACGAAATAGACTATGCCTGTTTTAGTATTATAAACAAGCGTGTCTGACTCCATGGTATAATCTTCATTTTTACCAAGTACATCTGTTTTAAAAGATGCTGTGTTTGTTCTTGTATTGTAATACCCTTTTCTGCTGGTAAGCACATTAGTGGTATCTACAACTTTACCATTATTGAAATAGTTGGCGATAGAAGTGTTTCGATCATAATCAAGGAAATCGGTATATAATTTCATTCGTCCCAGTTGGGTTAATACTACACCTGAACGCATCCTGGCAACCCTTGTGTCACCATCATAAAAAAGTTTGGATGCTACAATAGAAATAGAATCACCGTCAAGGATACGTACATGGCCATAGGCTTCCAGGTAGCTTTTTTTCTTTGCCAGAATAGCTGAATCACAGTAGAAGTGAGTGCCTTTATGCGTAAAATGTACATTATCCTTAATACTTGTATAGGATACTCCATCCTTCTTAAACCCCTGAATCTTACCTGCTCCGGGCTCCAGCGTTATTCTTTTCTGACCAAAGGAGGAGGATATCGCAAATAGCAGCAATAACAGGATTATATGGAATCTAATGGATTTGATAGCCATGGAGTACAATTATCGTGCAAAACTACAATTCTTAACATGATCTTACCTATTCGAAGAATGGAAAAAGAGATACTTTTCCTCTGAGATTGCTATACTTATCGGCCAGAGGGAATCTCAGTATAATTTATTTCATGTTACTTGTGTATATTTAACATGAAATAAATTATGTCGATTTGAGTTGTGGAAGATCAATTTTATAGTGTCATCAATGATCTGATTGATGCAAAATCAGGAGGAACCTCTATTCTAGCGGTAAGTGGTGGGGTAGATTCTGTGGTAATGGCCCAACTTTTTTATGACCACAAGCTGCCATTTATATTAGCACACTGTAATTTTCAATTACGGGGAGAAGACTCAGAAAAGGATGAGCAGTTTGTGAAGGAGCTGGCAAGTAAAATGAGTGTAGAGGTAATGGTGAAACGGTTTGAAACAGCGTCCTACGCAAATGATAATGGCATATCAATACAAATGGCTGCCAGGGACCTTCGATATAACTGGTTTAAACAGCTGGCAGAAGAACTAAATACAAAAGTTGCTATTGCCCATAATGCAAACGATGTGGTAGAAACAGTCTTGTTCAACCTTTCGAAAGGAACAGGAATTGCGGGATTGCATGGAATAGCCAAAGTGGAGAAACATTTCATTCGTCCTTTGCTTTGGGCAAAGAGAGAAGGAATACTTTCTTATGCTGAAAACAAAAATCTCGATTGGCGAGAAGATATTTCTAACCAATCAGAAAAATATATGCGCAACCTGGTAAGGAAATCAGTAATCCCCCAGTTTGAAAGGATCAATCCATCATTTCTTGATTCCATACTAAAAACTACTTCCAGGTTAAAGGAGGTGGAAGAGTTCTTTCAGAATACTATTGACAATTTGAGTTTAGTATATGAGAAAGAAGGCCATATTTTTATCAGCAAAGAAAAATTGTTGAAATTACCAGGCCTGGGCGCTGTTTTATATTACCTGCTAAGTCCTTATGGATATAATTTTGACCAGACAGATTCAATAATAAAAGCACTGGATAGTCAGGGGGCTATGTTTTATTCCGGAGACTGGATGTTAAATATAGACAGGGAAGAATTAATCTTGAGTAAAAATGCTGGCGATTTCTCCGACATAATTATTGCTAAAGAGGATAGTTCCATTCAACTGGATAATGGGTATCTGGAAATTGACATAATTGACAGGGGTGATTTTAGGATGAACACAAGTGCTAGTGTGGCCAACCTGGATTTGGATAAATTGGTATTCCCTTTATTAGTGAGGAGCTGGCGTGAGGGAGACAGGTTCCAACCATTGGGTATGAAAGGTAAAAAAATGGTTAGTGATTTTTTAATTGACGAAAAAGTGCCATTAAATTTTAAAAAGAATCAGCTGGTGCTGGTCTCAGATAATAACATACCCTGGGTGATTGGTCAGAGAATAGATGACAGGTATAAAACAACACCAGATACAAATAAAATCTACAGGTTACAGTTTCTTAGAAAATAACGCCAGATAAATTACATGAATGGTTGCCAATAACTGATGTATATCAACTATTGGCCAAATTCTATTTGTTAAGTTTGTGACCTCTTTAGCGAATTTGGACAAAACAAATAATAAAATGAAAATAACAGTAGTAGGAGCAGGCAATGTTGGAGCAACATGTGCCGATGTTTTAGCATACAAGGAAATAGCCAATGAGGTTATTTTAGTAGATATTAAAGAAGGGATTGCTGAAGGTAAAGCCCTTGATATCTGGCAAAAATCTCCGATTAATTCTTATGATACCCGAACTATAGGGTCAACTAACGATTATTCAGTTACAGCTGGATCTGAGGTAGTTGTAATTACTTCAGGATTGCCACGTAAACCTGGTATGTCCAGAGATGACTTGATTGAAACGAATGCAGGAATTGTTAAATCAGTGACTGAAAATGTAGTTAAGCATTCTCCGGATGCAATCATTATCATTGTTTCTAATCCACTGGATGTTATGACCTACCAGGCACACCTGACATCTAAATTACCTCGTACTAAAGTATTTGGTATGGCAGGAATTCTGGACACGGCTCGCTTCAAAGCTTTCTTAGCTGAAGAATTGAATGTGTCTCCAAAGGATATCCAGGCATTACTAATGGGTGGTCATGGTGACACCATGGTTCCATTACCACGATACACAACTGTAGGAGGTATTCCTGTTACTCAATTAATTGAGAAAGATAAGCTTGATGCTATTATCCAACGTACAAAAGTTGGTGGTGGCGAGTTAGTTAAATTAATGGGAACTTCTGCATGGTATGCACCTGGTTCTGCTGCAGCACAAATGGTTGAGGCAATTGTAAGAGATCAGAAAAGGGTTTTCCCTGTATGTGTTAAGCTTGATGGAGAATATGGTATTGATGATTGCTATCTAGGTGTACCTGTTATCCTGGGCAAGGGAGGAATCGAGAAATTTATAGAAATAGACCTTAACGAAGAGGAGATGGAGTCTTTACAGTCTTCAAGAAAACATGTTCGTGAGGTTATGGAAGTTCTTGAAAAATTAGGTTAACATAACCTGATAAGACAGGAAGCCCTTTCCGCTTTCCGATAGTTGTCGGGATGGTGGACAGGGCTTTTTTATGCAATAAGTATTCTGAATTTGTACATTTCCTCTGAAGAAACTATAATTAATTGGTCAGTGGGAACCTCAATATAAATTTTTTCATGCTACTTGTGTATATTTAACATGAAAAAATTCCTGCCTGCGGCCAGGCAGGAATGTCAGTTTGTTTATCTATTATTCAGATTGCCTATGGTATGGCTAGATCTTTTTGTTGCTCCGATTATTGCAATTGTAATCTATGGTATTGCTTTAGCGCTAAGACCATGGGTAACCTATGAAGAAAACAGAAAATTCTTTATCCCGGCATTAACCCTAAAGCTCTTTGGAGCTATTGCGCTGGGCGCATTATACCAGTTTTATTATGGCGGCGGTGATACTTTTAGCTACTTCACACATGGAGCCAGGCATGTATTTGATGCTTTTTATAATGATACGGCAACTGGAATAAAATTAATTTTCAACACCAATGATTACGAAGGAGTATACCAGTATGCTTCAAGAATATGGATGTATAGAGATGATACATCATACATGGTAATCAGGATAGCCAGTATTTTTGCCATTATTACAGGAGGCACCTATTCCGGTACAGCACTACTTTTTGCTGTGGTATCATTTTCTGGTTTATGGGCCATGTATATGGCTTTTTCTAAGTTGTTCCCTAATCATCTGACAGGAATGGCGATTGCAATACTATTTATACCATCTACAATTATTTGGGGATCCGGGATTCTTAAAGATACGATAACGTTTGCATTACTTGGGTGGAGTACAGCCGCACTAATTCATTTATTGTACTGGCGAAAAAGGCCCGTTATCTGGTTGATCGTATTAGTATTATCTATGTTATTGGCTTTTGAAATCAAGGAATACATTGTTCTCAGTTTTATCCCTGCAGCTATGGCTTGGGCCTATTTTGTCTGGATTAAGTACATCGATAATAAAATGATCAGGATCGTAATTGCCCCCGTTTCGATCATTCTTATGATTTTTTTATCATTATATACCGTGTATAAAGTAGGAGAAAGTTCTCCAAGATATTCACTGGATAACCTGGCTAAAACTGCACAGATTACTGCCTATGATATCGGCCGCTGGACAGGTAAAAGTGCCGGGAGCAGATACGATTTAGGCGATTTTGATGGCACTCTGTCCAGTATGCTTAAATTAGCGCCAGAGGCAATTAATGTCTCGTTATTCAGGCCCTATTTGTGGGAAGTAAATAACCCGCTTATGCTACTGGCTTCGCTGGAAGGGTTGGTTTTTCTGATATTAACAGTAATCATAGTGTTTCGGGTGCTTTGGCATAAAAACAATATTTTCAGAAGTCCTTCAGCATGGTTTGCATTGGTATATTCATTGACATTTGCATTTGCTGTAGGTATTTCAACCTATAATTTCGGCACATTGTTCCGATATAAAATTCCATTAATGCCTTTTTATGCTATTCTTATTGTTATTGCCTGGCGTAGTTCAAATCAATCGGAAAAAATATCGAAAGCATAATTCTAAGAGTCAGAAAACATGCAAATAGTGTTTGATTGGTGTATAATTGTATTTAAATGAATTTTATTCAACCTCTGTTTTTGTATGGCCTTGCAGCTGCAATAATTCCGGTTGTTATTCATTTGTTTGATTTCAGGCGTACCAAAAAGGTGTATTTTTCAAACACCAAACTCTTATACCAGGTTAAAGAAGCTACTCGCTCATTTTATAACCTTAAACATCTACTTATTTTATTAACCAGGATATTGTTCATTGTATTTCTGGTAGGAGCATTTGCCCAACCGTATTTGACTCCGGAAGGAGATAAGGGCTTGGTTTCTGATCAGGTAGGTATCTATATCGATAATTCACTTAGCATGTCTAATCTTGTGGAGCAGGATGAAACAGGGCTTGGTTTGTCAAAACGAGTGGCACAAAAATTAATTGACCTATATCCCTCTGGAACACAATTCGTAATTCAAACAAGCTTTGATGAAAAGTCCATTTATGCATACAGGAGCCGGCAGGAAGCCAAAAACTATTTAAATGATATTGAATATACGGCCAGATCCAGACCTGTTAATGAGATACTTTCACGTTTTGAAAATACTTTTTCAGGTTCCAAACCTGGAGATATATTGTTGTTTTCTGATTTTCAGGCATCATCTGGAATAGGTACAGTTAAAGGTGATTCAGCAACCAGGCTGATCGTACTTCCGGTTACTATGGAGACCTACAATAATGTTGTGGTTGATACAGCCTTCATAAGCAATCCGCTGGAATTGGATGCAAGTAAAAGAACCCTCACTGTTAAAATCAGGAATTATGGTAACATGGAGGTTAGCAATTTGCCAATAAAAATATTTATGAATGACAGGCAGTTGTCGGTAACTTCTGCTACGGTAAGCCCTGAAAAAAGTACCGTGATGAATTTCAACATAGGAGCAAACAGGGAGGATAAGGAGCCAGGTAGGATTATTTTAGAAGATTACCCGGTTTCTTTCGATAATGAGCTTTTCTTTAACCTTCAATCCATTGAGAAAATAAAGGTGGTTCAACTCACTAACCAGGAGCCTAGCCAGTATGTTTCTGCAGTTTATGGGAACACCCAATTATTTGATCAAAAAATAATGCTCACCTCTAATATTGAATACCAGGCTTTGGAGGAGGCAGACCTAATTGTATTAAACCAGCTTTCTGAGGTATATCCGGGACTGGCCATTAGATTGAAAGAGCAAGTTCAACTAGGTGCCAGCATATTAGTTATACCCGGGATAGATGCAAACCCTGATTCGTTCAGGTCGTTGGTAATGAATTTGAATTTAGCAACAAACGATGAGGTTAAGATACCTATACAAACACCAGATTTCTCAAGGCCGTTTTTTAAGGATATTTTAGAAAAGACAAAGGATAATATTTCTATGCCATCGGCCAGGATAAAATGGTCGTGGGGCAATGACAGGAATGCCCTGTTGAAATTAATTGATGGTACACCTTATTTATCAGAAGTGAATCCCAATATCTA
>JBDLIU010000144.1:0-11516 GCA_039714715.1 Bacteroidota bacterium | reverse complement strand
GGCACTTTCAGCCGACTTTGGGTGGTCAATTTGAAACGACTTTAGGTGGTCACTTTCAAACGACTAAGGGTGGTCAGTTTAGGCGTTCTGTGCACATGAATCTCTTATTAAGATTAAACCAAACCCCGCAAAGGATTATATAATAATTTCTTACGATCTGAAGGGGGAAATTACAAATGGAATTCTTGATATCATTGATATTTCAGGCAATATAGTCCATTCAAAAAGTTTGGAAAGGAAGAATGATGAGTTATATATTGACACCAGCAGATTTGCTTCAGGATTATTTATCGTAAGAATTAAAACACAAAAGGAAAGTTATGCAGAAAAGTTTATTGTGGTCAAATAATTTATTAATGAAAAAGATAATAATCTCATTACTATTTATTATTTCTGGTTGTGCTTGTTTATCCCAGGGCTGGCCAAAAATCATTGTTGAAAATGATACTGGTCCCCGCAAAGTAATTGAAACTTATGACAAAGGCTATTTGATTATTAGTAACATTTATATATCAAACTACCATAGATACATTTGGTTGATTAAAACTGATATTGATGGCAATATACTCTGGGATAAAAAGATTGGTGAGGGGTCATACAGATATTATATTGATGACATTAATCAAACTTTCGATGGTGGGTATGTATTAGTTTTTAGATGTAGTAAGTATGATATTGACATTGATCCTGTTGTAATGAAGCTGAATGCCTGTGCGGAAATAGAATGGTGCACAACATTGCATTCTGAAGGCTTTAACCGTGGTGTGAAGGTTATTCAAACACCTGATTCAAATTATCTTACACTTAGCATGTACCATAGTCCTGATTGGGCTGAAAGAATATTCTTGTTCAAGTTAAACCAGGATGGTGAAGTTCTGTGGTCACAATTGTATGCGCAGTTAGAACCCGGGATTTGGAATGAAGAAGGATTTGATCTTACCATTTTCCCAAACGATTCATCATATTTAATTACTGGCACATGTGAATACATTCCTACAAATTCAACAAATGGTTTCTGGATCAAAGTTTTGGAGGATGGCACTGAGTCATATGATATAGTCTGGAATGATTCAATATTTGAATTAAACACAGCCAATCAGTCTGAGAATCTATCAGATTACTTTTTTTCAATTGGATCGAAGATATACAATAGTGTTTTCCATCCTACAATTTATAAAATTACAAATGACGGAATAAAAGAGAGCTCTTTTACCATAATAAATAATACTTATGGAGGCACTGGATCTACTCTTAGCATATTAAATGATAGCTTGTTCGTTGTAGGTGGTAGGTGGGAGGAAGCATCCCCTCCCTTTCAAGGGCATTGTGAAGTATTTATTACTGATACAATAGGCAATGTTTATCACCAAAGAACCTTGTTTGATGATTTGCAATCACCCCGTAACACAGAAATAACATTTGATAATAAAATCCTTGTAATGTGCGGATTCTATATCGGTTCAAGCTGGGATATCTATTTCTATAAATTGAACCAATATTTGGAAGACGATACGCTTTATAATATCCAACTTACATATGATAGTCTCTGCCCCGGAACGATTATTTCTGACACCATGACCGTTGATTGTGATATCTGGGTGGATATAGATGAAATGTTTGAACCAGAAACGAATAGCATACTGAAAATATTCCCAAATCCTGCAAGCGATCGTATTCAGATAGAAATCCCGGGTTACTTGTTGTCAGAAGCGACTATAAATGGTTTCAATGTAACCTCCGCACATAAACTAGAGGGTGATTTGATATTAAGCATTTATGATGGATATGGAAAACGAGTGCTTAATAAAGAAGTGTCAGGTAATGAAAAAAGTGTTGAATTGAATATATCAGATATGAGTTCTGGTTTGCATATCGTTGCAATGACCCTCGAAGGCAGAGTGGTTGCATCTGGCAAATTTATCGTACACAAAAAATAGAAAATTGTTTGCTGAATTGAAATTGATAACTTCCTGTCAAATGATAGGAAGTTGGGAAAACCTTTTCATCTATTCTCAAAAAATAATACTTTTGCATTCGGATTTTTTGATAAAAATCGCTTGTTTCTAATAGAATTTATTGTATATTAGCGATTGATTATCAGGTAGATGCAAGGGCGGGATGTAGCCCAGCCCGATATAAAATTTGTTATCCCCCTTTATTATGGTCCCACCACCCCGATAGTTATCCGGGGTGAACCTTTTTGTCATATAGCTGATTATCAACATTCTAAAAAATGACATTGTGAAAATGACTACTATATTCATTGCGAAATGTTTGACAGTAAAAATGTCTGAAAAATCCCACTTATTTGATCAGTTAAATATTGACAATATTTTGGTTTTTAATTAAACAGACCCAACAGGAATATAATACCTGTTGGGTCAAAATATATTGGTTTGTTAAGTGTTTTAATAAAACACCGAGGGACGTATCGACCAAGTGTTCTTAGTAGAGTTAACTAATCACCTTTCTGGTAGGTATAAGGGATTGGAATATTATAAATTTTCAGATGAACTATTTTCTTTTGCCCGTCATCATATTCAAACCTCACGTCCATAACATAGCCAATGGCTGATTGTAAACTATAACCTTGTCCAACATTCGATTCAACTGTCATTGATTCTCCCGGATTTAATGCAGTCTGCTTTTGATTGTCTTCAAATGCTTTCTCCCAATTCCATCTTAAGCGTGCTTTACCGACACCGGATAAATTTTCAAATTCCCCTGTCTGGTAAGTCAGGTTTATTTTTTTTGAGCCTTTGTTGCTTACCATATATTTTAAGACAGGCCTGTTTTCTTCGGTTTGCGCTGCTTCAAGTAACTTAAATTCTATATCACCTACCATATTTATGGCATTGAAAGCAGGTACCAACTTTGAAGTTTTGATGGCTTTGTGTACGAGGGCATCGTCAGATTTTATTTCGTTAACCCTGTCAGCAATCACCTGGACATACTTTTTGTAATTTTTTTTAGAGAGGTTGCCAATGGCTTCAGACCAGCCTTCGTCAGATTTGTATGCGCGGTCAACAACATGAATTATCATTGTTGTGCCATCGAAAGTATAATACGTCCGGGCATGGTTAGTGATGGCTATTGATTTCCACTGGAACCAGTCAGAATATAAATAACCTTCTGTTGGGTTGAATTTTCCGGTGCCGAAGTTGTTGTCAATGAGTGCCATTTCGATAACTTGCCATATGTTTGCCTGGCTTAGGCCATCAATCTCAATTTCAGGGTCGTTACCATAAATCTGTGCCTGCACGCTACCAGCAAAAACAAACAATGCTAATGCAAATAATAAGTGTTTCATTGTTTTCATCTTTATTAGATTTATTGAGTTACTAATTCTAAATACCATTTACCATCTATTTTTTCGAGAGCCTGTTTGCTATCGTCTTCGTCTCCATTATTAAAAATGAGGTTGTATTTCACTTTTGCAGTCTGGTCATCACCCACAAGGGTTTCTTCAATAATGATGACTTCTTTGATGCCATCCTTTTTTTGGTATTCGGCATAGGCCATGGCACACATTCCTTCAATTTTTTCCGCCTCTTCTTCGGTGAGCATTTTACCTTTGTTGGAATACATTGCAGTGGCTTTGTCATACTTTTTGTCTTGTAGCAGTTTGAAGAATTTCTCCACAACTTGTCCGGGGGTGTCATTTTTTGCAACGCTTCCGGATCCGCCTCCACAGGAGGCCATTCCAATTGCCAAGGCAATCATCGAAATAATTAATAATCTAAAAGTTTTCATTTTTTTAGTTTTTATGAATAATGATTTAATTATAATTTATCCTTGTAAAGGATGGGTTTTTCAAAAAGGCAGCTGGAAGAATAATTTGTTTTTGAACAAAACCAAAATCTACTGTTGATTGATAAATTCCTGTTAATTGAACACCGGCCTCTCGAAAGGCCTTAAAAATCAATTCGGTGCAGTAAAGTTTCGATTCTGAGTTCAGATTGTATTCGTAATCAAAAGTGTATTTGGACTCATAAAATTGTAAAGCAATCTCTGTTGCATGTTTTACTATCTCAGTTTCAAATTCCGGGCGATAAACAGCAAATGCCGATGCTTTTTCAGTAGAAAGAAAGGCTTCAACCCTCTCCATCTTGATAAAATCTTCCACTCTATCAGACTCGCCGGGAACAGCATGAATAACAAAGGGTATGCCTTTGCGTAAAACAATCAATCCGACATGTGAAAATTCTTTTTCCTCATCAGCCAGGCAAACAATAAAACTTTCCAGTGATCGGCCTTTACGGAAGATGAGGTCACCGTTTTTGAGCTCTGCTAATATTACTTTGTAATCCCTTATTTCTCCTGAACTGAATATTTGGTATTTAGTAATAAATAAAACAACCATGCTTAATAGCAAGATAATAATGGTGATATATATGATAATTGATTGTTTCATTAACGCATTAATTAATTTTGTTTCAGGTAATCAAGCACTAATTCCATTGATTTAGATCTTGCTACCCAATTCGCAAGACCTAAATTATTTTCATTTACGTTTAAAGCGGTAATCTTTGTGGCTTTTTCCTTACTTAATATCTTGTATTCAATGTAATTATTCAGGAGATCAGTTTTTACCAACAGGGCTACTTCTTCAATCATTAATCTACCAGATCTGACTTTACCTTCTTCAGTAACCAACTCTGATTCACTAAGTTCTGCCTCTTTTATCATCTCAGCCATTTCAGCTCTTTCCAATACTTTTAGACCCGGTGTGTTTGCGAAGTCTATAACCAGAAAGAGTGCGTGATTTTTTGTTTCCTCAATAGATGCTTCGTTAAGACCCTCATCATTTTTATAAATAGCCACACTATTTGGTTCAACCTGTATTTCCCCATTTTGTCTTTCGGTTAAGAAAAGGCTATAATCAAGGTCATCCTGTGGAAGGTCTTCAACATAAAGCATGTATGAAGGCGGCCCATCCATAAATAGTTGAATTTTAAACCTAAAAACATCTTCTAAACCAGGTAATAATTCAGTATTCACTCTTTTAAAAGTTTTTGTAAGGCTTTTGTTATAATGCCGGCTTGATGAGGTTTTTGTGTATTTATAGTCATATACTTTAACCGAGCTAATGTCCTTATCAAATTTGCAGATACCGTCAGCTACGGGTAGACTGGAGTGGGAGATGGGTAAATTGTAAAGGGTGATTTTGCTTGTTTCACTTTCAAGAAAAGAGTCGTCACTCTTGTTGTAAGACATCTCAAAATTCACTTCCAGGAGCATCATCCTGTCTTCTGAGACCATACCCTTGAAAGATATTTTTTCACCTTTCCATCCTTCATTTGTGTATGAACCTTTAAAATAATTACCGCCAACTTCTATTTTGCATTTTGGGAATCTTGGGATTTTGATACTAATCCCCATGGTGGTTTCACTTTCTATATATTTAAGATCTGTCGAATTTGGATCTGTATAGTCAGTTTCATCAATTTTTTCAATGATGACTGGTATCGTTATATTGGCCGAAATGGTGTTTTCAGTATCGGTATTCTGACCGATTAAGGCCTGTGTAAAGTTTATAATCAAGAGCAAACAGATTGTTAGGATTTTCATTGTACAGTTTTTTGGTTAAAAAGCAATAGCACAATGATATTTCGTAAGTATCTCTAAACCAAATGTTAGCTGTTCTGCTTTATAAAACAGGACAAATGTGATTTAAAAAAATAATGAAGTATTATGAGAGAAATGCGTTAAGGGATTAGCCCTCAAGCCATCAATTGCCTTTATTAAAATTTACTCGTATAAGACAGATAATTATGAGAAAATAAATGAGTCCATGTCATTTTAATCATCCAAATGGCTGTAAGCTTTAACGTATGCTGAGGGTGTCATTCCGGTATTTTGCTTGAAAACGGAATAAAATGCTGAGCGTGATTGATATCCAACTTCGTTGGCAATTCCTTCAATACTATAATTTGAATATTTTTCCGAAACCAGCAAGCTTCTTGCTTCATCAATCCTATATTTGTTGAGCAGAGTTTTAAAGTGCATTTTAAACCGATTATTGATAATCGAGGAGAGATAGGAATTATTTGTGTTTAAAAGTTCTGCCAGTTTGCTTTCTGAAAGATCTTGCCTTCTAAAAATCTTCTCGTCTTCCAAAAGTGCTTTAAGTTTTAGAAATATCTTCTCTTCATCTTTAATGTGAATTCCATTTCGTGTTGTTGTTTTCTTTATTTCCAGTGCTTTAAAACTAATGTTTGTCTTATCCAGTTCCAGATTCTTTTTAACAAGATTTTGATATGCAAGCCGTAAGTTTTTTATTTGCTTTCGATAAATGAGCAGGAAGCTTATTACGATAACAAGAAAAACGACAATGGCAATAATGATGAACTGTTGGCGGGCATTTTGTTCTTCCTGCAGTTGATTTTCCAATTTTAGTTTTTTAATCCGTTCCTTTTGTAACTCGTAATCGAATTGCGCCCGGGTATAGTTTAAGATTTCAGCATTTGATTCACGACTGTATTGTCGAAATTGTTTTAATGATTCGCGGAGATATTTTATTGCCAATTCGTATTCGTCAACAATAATTGCCACATCGTATAAATAAAAATAAAACCCCGCCGAGGCATTTGCCTTTTCATATGATTCACGGGTCTCTGCAGCTTTCTTAAGATAGTAAATTGTTGAATCTTTTTGACCGCGTTTTGCATAACACCAGGCACGTCCGCGGTAAGCATTGCTTAAAATATATGGATTGTAGGTAAGTGCCTGTTCCAGAAGGTATGCTGACAAAGCACAAGCCGATTCAACACTATCAATTAAGGTATAACTCAGGTTTTGATATTCTGCAATCCAAACTTCAGTGTATGAAGTCTTGTCAGATACAAAAGATCTGGCCTTTTTGTAGTTCTCAATTGCTTTGAGATGATCTCCCGCCCTGTAATGTGCTTTCCCCAAATTTGCATAAACATCAGCTATTAACATAGAATCTCCTGTCCGATTTGCAATTTCAAGCGCACGGTATAAGTATTCCCAATTAGATGTATCTGCTGTACTATGGAAGTTGTTGTTGTACATAGTTATCAATAGCCTTGCCATTTTATCGGTGGTTCCAAGTTTATGATAAATAGAATATGCCATGTTACAATATTTCATCGATTCTTCATACCGATGCATATATAATAGCATATCCGAAAGTTTGAACATTATTTCCACTTTTTCTAAAGTGTCGTAATGAATACATCCTGAATTTAGGGTTTCTTTTAGGTAACGAATACTTGTTGATATGTCTGCGTTTTTGTTGGAAATTGTTTTCCCGAGCATCAAAACGGTATAATAAGCGTCAGGAAATTCAATGGCATTGATATATGAAAGGGCTGAATCGATGTTCTGGTATGCAAGCAAATTATTTTCTAAAGCTTCATTGGTTTTGGCAAGGTCAATAAAATAATGAACTTTAAAAAATGAAGATTGATTTGTCAGTAATATGTTTTTGTTGGTAATGAGCCAGTTATTATACTGAAAAACGGTATCGGTCTTTATCCATGGGTCAGTTTGAATAGTATCGATGGATTGATTAAAAGTATTATTACTTATTTCGGATTTCCGTAATAAGTCTTTTGATAATTCTTCAAAGTTCTGACAAACAGATGAAAAGTAGAGGAACAATATCGCACTAGTCAAGAGGCTTCTGAATATCATTGAGGTTTGGTTTTTATGAAAGGATAAATTTATAAAAATAACCTGAGCAGAAACCTGGCCCAATTATTTTTATAAACTAATTTTAGGAAAACAAGATATTATTATAGCGCCCCAGCCGGATGCTGTTTAATATCTTTCTGTGCATAACTGGGAGGTCCCTCGTTACTACGTTCCTCGGGATGACCGTTCTATCTAGCTGGCTTAAGCATAAATCGAACATAAATTGTCAAAAAAATAATACTTTTGCATCTCCAAAGAATGTGAAATTCTGTATTCGGTATTCTGTATTGTCAAAGTAATACTCAATATTGAACATTAAATTTCAAATTGAAAACACAGAATACAGAATTGACAATTCAGAACGGGATGTAGCGCAACCCGACGATTTTTCAAAATCACCTGATTTACTTTTCTTTACAGCGTTTTCTTAAAACTTTCTGAAAGATTTATAAAATTATATTTTGATGTTTCATTTTGCATTAGGTTCCCTCGTGAGGTTTAAACCAGATGCGGTATCTATGAATACAATATTAAGAGAAATGCACTTTTAGTCATGTAATTATTAGGTTAATCACACTTTATTGGATATAAAATTTAGAAGAATTAACACTTTTTGGGAGATAAATTTGTATATTTACAACACTTTTTAGTAGATAATTACAAAAATCAAGGACTAATTAATGTTGTTAAGATGAAAAGGAGTGCATATAAACATCTGCTTGAGTGGAAGAATAGTAATAAACGTAAACCTCTGGTTTTACAAGGTGCACGTCAGGTCGGTAAGACCTACCTTGTAGATATGTTTGGGAGAGCTGAATACAATGACTTTATCCATCTAAACTTTGAGCAGGACAAAGACCTTCAATCATTATTTAATCAGTCATTAGATCCGGATGTAATCATTAATAATCTTAGTCTTTACATTGGTAGAAAGATTAATTCTGTCGATACACTTATATTTTTTGATGAGATACAAGTTGCACCTGAAGTTTTAACAAGCCTGAAATATTTCCAAGAAAAAGCTCCACAATATCATATCATTGCTGCAGGATCACTATTAGGGGTGAGTGTTGGCAAAGAAAGCAGTTTCCCGGTTGGGAAGGTGAATTTCCTAACTCTCTTTCCAATGTCGTTCAAGGAATACCTTCTGGCTTTAGGAGAAGATTTGCTGGCTCGCAAGCTTGAAACAATTAAAAGTCCACAACCATTACCTGATGCAGTCCATAATAAATTGCTTAAACTGCAGAAGATGTATTTGTATTTAGGAGGGATGCCTGAGGTAATTCAGGATTACATCGAGCAACATGACATAGCTTCGGTCAGGTCGATACAAAATGAGATACTTGAAGCCTACAAAAGAGATTTCTCAAAATACACTGAAAAGGGTCAGGCAATTAAAACATCTGAGGTTTGGAATTCAATTCCAAGGCAATTAGCAAAAGAAAACAAGAAATTCAAATACAGCGATGTTAAAAAAAATGCTCGTGCGTCCATGTTTGACCAGGCTATAGAATGGCTCCATAAAGCTGGATTAATACATATTGTGAATAATGTCCAAACTCCGAAATTGCCATTATCTGCATATGCTAATTACTCAAAATTCAAAGTTTACTTACACGATGTTGGATTATTGGCCGCTGAATTAAACATTTCATCAGACCTTATTATTTCTCCATCAGCTCTGTTCTCAGAATACAATGGAGCTTTTATCGAGAACTTCATTGCCCAGGAATTACGCTATTATGGATATGAAAAACTATTTTACTGGACTTCGAAAAGCAATGCGGAAGTAGATTTTCTTTTGGAAGGTGATAATAGTATCTATCCTGTTGAAGTAAAAAGTGGGATGAACAGAAATATTAAGAGCTTGAGAAGCTATGCTGATAAATATAAGCCAAAACTTCTAATCAGGATATCGCCAAGAAATTTTGTCCAATCTGATGATTTTATCAATATTCCGATTTATGCTACGAATACATTGAAGACATTGCTCTCTTAATGTAATACCTTTGACTTCTAATGAGAAAAACAATTATTTCACTTATATTAATTACTTCCGCTCTTGAGGGCAAAGTTATTTCATCCGGTAAGTTCATCATAAATTGAAAATAAATTATCTTTGCAAACCCTAAGAATGTGAAATTCTGTGTTCTGAACCGGAGCGAAGCGTAGCTCGGCGAAGCCAATTCTGTATTGTCAATGTAATTTTCAACATTGAAAATAAAATTGAAAATTGAAAAAACAGAATACAGAATCGACAATTCAGAACGGGATGTAGCGCAGCTCCCGAAAATTCGCGAACCTTTAGTTCGCTAAAATTTTCGAGGATCCTCGAAAAACTACCGAATCACAGATTCGTTGTTTTTCGGGACAGGTTAGCGCGCCACAATAATGAAGAAAAAATGTTGTTCTTTACTTACATATTAGAATCTGAAGTTGATGGTAGTTTCTATATTGGACAGACAAATTCCCTTGAATCACGTATTGAACGCCATAACAAGGGATACAGTAAGTCAACTTCAGCAAAAAGGCCGTGGAAATTACTTTTTGCAAAACCATATAAGAGTAGATCTGAGGCAGTAAAAGCTGAACGATATCTTAAAAGTTTAAAAAAACGGGATGCGATTTTAAATTGGATACAAAATCAGCGGGATGTAGCGCAGCCAGGTTAGCGCGCCACGTTCGGGACGTGGAGGCCGGGAGTTCGAATCTCCCCATCCCGACAAAGCAAAAAAGACCTGTCACGAAGTGATGGGTCTTTTTACTTATAGAGCGTTGAAAGTTTACTTTCATAAGCGGTATAAGTAAAAAGAGCCATGAGGGCGAAGCCCGGGTCTTTTTTGCTTTGTACCTCCCCCCATAGAGATCACCAAAGGTAATCTCCCCGCCAGGGATAAATTCTAAATCCTAATTCCCAAAACCCTAAACAAACTCAAAACTCAAAATGCAGTAACTCTTCGTTGAAAGTTTACTTTCATAAGCGGTATAAGTAAAAAGAGCCATGAGGGCGAAGCCCGGGTCTTTTTTGCTTTGTACCTCCCCCCATAGAGATCACCGAAGGTAATCTCCCCGCCAGGGATAAATTCTAAATCCTAATTCCCTAAACCCTAAACAAATTCAAAACTCAAAACCTCATAACACAATCCGGATTTTAGCCTAATTAAAAATCAAACATTAAAAATTAAACATTTTCAGTGCGACATTTTCCCTTTTTTGGTATTAATAAGTAGAAGCACACATGAATGCAAATTCATCTGATGCTGAAAATCGATCATACTTATTCATAAAAGCTACAAATTATGCCATATTTTGACGACGAAGGAAACATCATAAACCCGGATTTAATACCAATACCCTCCCTATGCGTATGCTGCATATTTCGCAATGATCCTGATGAAGAGATTTTATGCACGCTAAACCGAATAGGTCAAAAAGATGAATTAATTTTTATTTGTGATTCTTATGATACATTTCAGCCCTAAACATTCAGAAATATTCCGTGCCATACGGCACTTAGATCATCTTTGATCAATAAATCCTTCTTCCAGAATCCCATCCCTGACGGGATTCACATAATTATCCAGTATCCACTACCAGCTTATCCTTAATCATATCAGCTCCCGGCTTGTTTTCCTATGCATATTATATTATATTTGTTTTCGCCTTATCCCGTATGAACCAACATTTACAACCATGAAAACACGTACTCCTTTTATCATTGCATTCATCTTTGCTTTTAGCCTTTGTACCGTTTCACAGGCACAGATCGAAAATCCTTTTAAAAAGATAAAAAAGAGAGCTGAAAGGGAAGTCAACAAAGAAGTTGATAAGGAAATCGATAAGGCCTTCGACCC
>JBDLIU010000143.1:0-11553 GCA_039714715.1 Bacteroidota bacterium | reverse complement strand
TTAAGCTCTTCCTGTAGTAAATCAATGCGCAAGTCGCAACGCATACGATCGGGAATAATGGGGGTTTTTAAGTTAGGGTTATCAAATACCTCATGAAACTTCGCCACCCCATTGAGCGCATTAGCTTCCTTCATAAATTTTTTGATTAATTGGGATACAATCATACGAAGATTTATCCCTAATTATCATGCTTATCGCTACACCTGCTATATTTGTTGCATCAGATGTAAATAAAATGCAGGATTATCAGATTGATCAATACCAGGAGCTATTCGAAAAACAGCAGAAAAGAGCTTTAACGCTTAGAAAAGAGGGCATCTCAATCAGGAAGAAGAAGCTTAAAAAACTTTACAATTGGCTTTTTGATCATAGATCTGAAATCATAGAAGCAGTGCAAAATGATTTAGGTAAACCCGAGGTTGAAGTCGACATCTCAGAAATTCAACCAATTGCTTCTGAAATACGTTATGCCCTAAACCATTTAAACAAATGGGCACGACCAACCAAAGTAGCCCCTACCCTGTTTATGATTGGCACCAGGGCCCGTATTCAATACGAACCAAAAGGTGTGTGCCTTGTAATATCACCATGGAATTTCCCGTTTAACTTAACACTCTCCCCTGTAATTAGTGCTATTGCTGCGGGGAATACGGTTATTATGAAACCTTCTGAGCGATCTGTTCACACCTCAGAAATCATCAAAAGAATGATAGAAAGTATATGTGAGCCAACAGATGCTGCCGTTATTCTTGGTGGTGTGGAAGAAGCTCAGGCCCTTCTAAAATTACCTTTCAATCATATATTTTTTACCGGAAGCACTAAAGTGGGAAAAAAGGTAATGGAGGCAGCAGCCAGAAATCTCGCTTCCGTTACCCTGGAACTCGGAGGTAAAAGCCCGGCCATTATTGATGAAACTGCCGATCTGAATGATGCCATAAATAGATTGACCTGGGGTAAGTTCTTAAATTGTGGCCAAACATGTGTTGCCCCCGATTATATTCTGGTTCATGAATCGAAGTATGAAAACCTGAAAGAGGGACTTAAGAAGAAGGCCGATGAGTTCTTCAATGCTTCAGTAAATGGCTTTGATAAATCAAGTGATTATGGCCGGATTATTGACAATCAGCATTTAACCCAGCTATCTCAAACTTTAGATAAAGCAGTTACTGAGGGAGCTCATATTGAAATGGGAGGTGAAATTGATAAAAATCAAAATTATTTTTCGCCTACATTACTTACCGATGTCAATATAGATTCCAGAATTATGCAAGAGGAAATTTTCGGCCCCATATTGCCAATTATCAAGTTCTCCGATCTGAATAAGGCTATCGAATTTGCAAACGACAAACCGAAACCATTATCATTATACATTTTCAGTAAATCCAGGAAAAACAAAAACAAGATTTTAAAGGAGACTTCTTCTGGCGGAGTAGTAATCAATGATAATATTATCCACTTTTCTCACCTTAATCTGCCTTTCGGTGGAGTAAACAGCAGTGGAGTGGGCAAATCGCACGGATATTACGGATTTCTTGCCTTTTCTAATGTTAAATCTGTATTAGAGCAAAGAGTTGGATTTGCCAACAGTAACTTGATCCACCCACCTTATAATAAATGGGTGAAAAAATTTGCAGAGTTTATTGCCCGGTATTTGTAATTCTATCTACCGCCTATCTTTTGCCATTTCTCCGAAATGTAGGTAGAATCAGTTGGTACCATTTCACCTGTTGCAGGATTTAGCTCTACCTCTTTGATATACCCACTGATGGTCCACATATTACCCTTAAGCTTATACTTAAAGGTAGTAGTAGTACCAGGAATGCTTGTTCCGGAAGGATACCAAAAATCTGTACTCTCAATATAGGCTTTCGAATTAACATTATAAGTGCCCCCTCCTGCACCAACAATTTCTCCACTTTCCGGGTTATAGGAACACCAGCTAAAATGTGTATCTGTCACATTTTTAATATAGTACATGAAATCAGGGACCTTTTCATAATCAGCCTCATTACCGTATTTAAACTCTACCAGAGTCCACGACCCAAGCAATTTTTCTGCAGCATTTTTATCTTTTTCGAGGTTTATGCCCAGCAATAACGGAAGTAATAATATTAAAATTTTCATACGCATTAATTTTATTTTTCAATGGCCGTATGGAACTTACCATCAATTTTTAATCATGTATTATAATTAATCTTTAAATAAAAATTGAATGGACGTTTCATAACTGTATTCTTAAGTACAACATGCACACACCTGTTGAATAATAAAAAGTTACTAAATTTTAGTCAATTAATCAACATTATTAACTTATAATACGATCCTCTTTCGCTGATAAACAAGAATTTCGTAACTTGAAAAACATTTAAAATTTTCAAGTTTCTAAAGATGAAAAAAGTATTAATTGTTCTTGCAGTTTTTGTAGTTGTACTATTTGGCATTATTCTGATCGTACCTGTTTTATTTAAAGATCAAATAAAAGCAACCATTGACGAACAAATTGAAGCAAATGTAAATGCTGATGTTCTCTTTGATATTGACAATTTTAGTGTCTCGCTTTTAAAAAATTTCCCGAACTTCACGGCAAGCATTGAAGAGCTGGGTGTTATTGGTAGAGATGAATTTTCCGGGGAGACTCTATTTGCTGTTGAAGAAATGGACATAGAAGTTAGTATTGGTAAACTAATATTTGGTGATCAGCTAAGTATTCAGGGAATTGTTCTTGTTGACCCTCAAATATTTATCAAGGTGCTGGAGGATGGATCAGCGAACTATGATATTGCTGTCAGCACAGGAGAAGAGGAAGAAATTGATACAACTGCAACAGATGAATTTAGTTTTGCAATAGAGCATTGGTCCATGACAAACGGTCATATTATTTATGATGATGCCACTTTGCCCATGTACCTTGAAATGGAGAATGTAGATCATTCCGGGAGTGGAGACTTTACCCTTTCAATCTTTGATCTTGATACCAAAACCAGCGCATTTCTTAAGGATGTCAGTTATGATGGCGATAGCTATCTGGAAAATAAGAATATCGATCTTGATATGATCCTTAACATGGATATTGATCAATTCAAATTCACCTTCAAGGAAAATGAAGCCCGCATTAATGATTTTGCTTTTGGATTCGATGGCTGGCTCAGCATGCCTGCTGAAGACATAGACATGGATATCACCTTTGACACCCATAACAATACTTTCAAGAGCTTAATGTCGCTCATCCCGGGAATGTACAGTGAAGACTTCGGTGATTTAAAATCATCTGGTACGGTTGCTTTCGATGGATATGTAAAAGGAACGTATAATGAAACAAGCATGCCTGCTTATAAGGTTAACCTTTTAGTTGAAGAGGGAATGTTTCAATATCCCGACCTGCCTGAAGCAGTATCTAATGTAGCCGTAAATATGCTGGTGGAAAGTAAAGATGGCAATATCGATAATACGTTGATTGACATTTCGAAATTTCATATTGATTTTGGGCAGGAACCTTTTGATGGTCATATGAGAATAGAAAACCTTGTTAACTATCCTGTTGACATGCAACTCAAAACAACACTTAATCTTGCTAATCTGAGTAAGCTGTTTCCTATAGAAGGGCTGGAAGAGATGAGTGGTATATTTAAGGCCGATTTTAAAGCCAATGGAGTGTATGATTCTATTACTTCAGAAATTCCAAAAATCGATGCCGTAATGTCACTCACAGATGGCAACATTAAATATATTGATCTGCCGGCACCTCTTAATGATATCAATGTGACCACCACAATAAAAAATGAGAGTGGTGTATTAAATGATACTGAATTAAAGATTTCTTCATTTAATATGGATTTGGATGGATTACCAATTAGTGGTTCACTGCTAGTTGATAACCTGGATGATTATCATTGGGACATGACCCTGGAAGGAGACCTGGACTTTGATAAATTATTCCCGATCATCAACAAAATGTCTCCAATGCCGGGCACAACAATTGGGGGTAAAATTGCAGCCCATTTTAGAACTGCAGGAAAGATGTCTGATGTAGACAATGAAAACTATGACCGGATATCTAATTCCGGGTCCTTCGATTTCAATAATTTCACTTACACTGATTCCGTTTATCTGCCTATGGGCATGAATATCTCCAGTGGATCATTTGCCTTTAATCCTAAGGAAATGGTTGTCAGTACACTACAAATGAATGTTGGTAAGAGTGATTTCAAAGCTGAAGGAAAGATCACAAACTATATCAAATATATTTTCAATGACGATGAAACTATTTTTGGTAACCTGGCCATTAGCTCTAATAAGGTTGATCTTAATGAATTTATGACAGAAGAGGTTGAGGATGAAGAGGCAGAAGAAGATTCGGAGCCATATACCGTTATCGAGGTCCCGGAAAATATAGATTTTGTAATGCAGGCAGACATGAAGCAGATTATTTATGATGACCTGGTTCTTAACGATGCTGTGGGTGAAATTATAGTTCGGGATGGTGTGGTTAACCTTAACAATCTTGCCACCTCTACTTTGGGTGGTAAAATTGTATTCAATGGTAATTATGATACTCGCGATATGGAGAAACCATCGTTTGATATGGGACTGGATGTAAGCAATATTGAAATCAAGCAATCTTATAACACATTTAATACGATCCAGGCTTTAGCGCCCATTGCTAAAAATTTAGATGGAAATGCGTCAACCAACTTCTCGCTGAGTGGTATATTAAAAGAAGATATGATGCCCGATCTGGGCACAATAAGTGGCGCAGGATTAATAGAAGTTCTGAATGCACAACTAAGTGGCTCAAAACTGGTTACCGGATTAACCAGTAATTTCAAAGGAGGAGACAAAGAGAATCTTGCCTTGAAGGATATAATTATGAATGTTAGCATTGAAGATGGTAAGCTCAATGTAAAACCATTTGATCTGAAAATCAATAATTATAATGCCAATGTTGGTGGTTCTACATCACTTGATGGTCTGCTCGATTATGACCTTAAACTGGATGTCCCGGCTGGTAATTTGGGTTCACAAGCGAATGCTTTACTTGGTTCATTAACCGGTTCAGAGAATACTTCTGATGTAATCAAACTTAACTTCGGTATTGGAGGGACTTATGATGATCCTAAAGTAAACCTCCTGGGTACTGACGCAAAAGATATTGCAAAACAAGCGGTAACAGATAAAGCCACTGATTTAGTAAAGGATAACACAGGCGTTGACATACCCACTTCTAAAGAGGAGCTTAATAAGGAAGCCATAGCAAAAGCAAGAAAAGAAGCTGATAATATTTTAGCTGAAGCTCAAAAACAAGCCGATCAGGTAAAATTAGAAGCTAAGAAAGCAGCGGATAAAATGAGAGCGGAAGCACAAGTTCAATATGACAGATTAATTGAAGAAGCAGGTAGCAATCCTATAAAGAAAAAGGCAGCGGAAATTACTGGCAAGAAAGCCCTGGAGGCAGCTAATAATAAAGCTGATAAAATAGAAGCAGAAGGCGACAATAAAGCAGATGCAATAATGGCTACTGCACAAGAGAAGGCTGATACGTTAATTAAAAATGCGGAAAGTAAATAACAGTATTCCCGGAAACAATATTCTTATTAACATTAAATTCTCCCATTAGAACATTTACAAGGCTGTGTTTGATATGATTTCATATTACATTTGCAGCTCTTAATAAATAATCTCAAATGACAGATCAGAAAAATTACTTAGTAACAGGTGGAGCAGGTTTTATTGGTTCTAATTTTATCGAATATTATCTTGAACAGAATCCTGATCATCAAATTGTTAATCTCGACCTGCTGACCTATGCCGGTAATCCTGATAACCTCACCGGTGTGGCAGGTAATGAAAGATATCAATTTATAAAAGGTGATATAGGAGATTTTGATCTGGTTGATGAACTATTTAATAAATACAGCTTTTGCGGTGTATTCCATTTTGCTGCAGAATCGCATGTAGATAACTCTATAACAGGCCCTGCTGCATTTATCGATACTAACATCAATGGTACCTTCAACCTGTTGGAAGTGGCCAGAAAGCATTGGCTGGATGGTCCAGGACAATTTAAACCCGGGAAAGAAAACAATCGTTTCCTTCATGTTTCCACTGATGAAGTCTATGGTTCTTTAGGTGAGACAGGGCTTTTTATGGAAACAACCCCTTATGCCCCCAATAGTCCATATAGCGCCTCAAAAGCGTCTTCTGATTTTATTGTAAGATCTTACCATCATACCTATGGAATGAATGTGGTAACTACCAACTGTTCCAATAACTATGGACCAAAACAACATAAGGAAAAACTTATCCCTACAATTATCAGAAAAGCACTGGCAGGAGAGCCCATCCCTATTTACGGTGATGGGAAAAATATCAGGGATTGGTTGTATGTAAGAGACCATTGTGCAGGCATTGAATTAACCTATAAAACTGGCAGTGCAGGCGAAACCTATAATATTGGCGGCAAAAATGAACGCGACAACCTCTACATTGTTAATAAAATCTGTGAGCTTATGGACCAAAAAACACCTCGCGAAAACGACTCCTATAAAGATCTGATCACCTTTGTGACCGACAGGCCCGGCCATGACCGCAGGTATGCCATTGATGCCAGTAAGATTGAGTCTGAGCTTGGATGGCAAGCCGAAGAGAACTTTGAAACCGGCATTGATAAGACTGTTGATTGGTATTTGGATGTGTTTAGGTAGAAAGTTTTTATCCTGATATTAACCATTAGGGAGTCTTGACAAATACAGGTTTATGAACAGAGTTTTATTAATAATATACCTTTCTTTCATTTCTGTAACATCATATGCTCAAAAAGACTTACGTGCAGGATATATTATAACAAATTCAAGAGACACTTTAGTTGGACTGATAAACTTTAGAGGAGATATTAAAAATAGTCAAATATGCTCCTTTTATTTTGACGCAGAAACTAGGGAAGAGTTTTATCCTTTTGATATTATTGGATACAAGTTTAAAGATGGTAAGTTTTATGTATCCAGGTATGTGGAAAGTGATGGCACCTTTATTAAGATTTTTGCAGAGTATTTAGTTAAGGGTCAAAAAGATCTCTTTTATTATAGAAATAATAGTGGCAACAACTACCTTTTAAGTAAGAATGACAGTACCGTAATCAATATCCCATATTTTTCAGGTCCAGTAACTGTTAATGGGAAGACATTTCAATCTACAACCACAAAACATAAAGGGTTTCTTAAATATTATTTTGAAGACTGCCCTTCAGTTTTAGAAGATATTGAAGCTATTGATCAACCTGATAGAAAGAATCTTACCAGGGTTACTAAAAAATATCACGACATAACATGTGGGGAAAATAGTTGTACAGTTTATAGCAAACCAAAATCCAAATTTAAAATAGCAGTTGAGCCACACATTGATTTAACTTATTTTAAAGGATTAGAAAATAACTTTATCCAATTTGGAGGATTAATATACGTATGGTTACCTGTTTCTAATGAAAACCTATATATTAAAACAGGATACTTATATTCCGATCATGAAGGAGAAGATTTTATGTATAAGATTCCACTTCAATTTGAGTATATTTTCCCGGCAAAAATCATTCGACCAAAATTTGATCTTGGGTTCAATACATATTTTTACAGAACCAAAGAGTATTTATTAGAAATGGGTGCAACATTAGCAGCCTCTGGAGGTATTTCTGTTCGCGTGTTTAAGTTTATCTACCTGGATATATATTTTGAATCAGATATACTTGATTTAAGTCTTCAGAATAATCCGTTTTTCATTGCACATTCGATTGGATTCGGCACACGTATAACTTTTTAATCTTTTGTTATGTTCATTAGTTATGAGTTGATGCTAACCAAACTTAATTCTTAAAGATGTAATCTGGTGGTTAGTTTAAACCTTAGTTAATACCTGCTCTTTCATTAAAGAAATCACTTTCTATCTTCCAAAAACTACTTCTTTTCATAGAATTACTTATCTTAAGCCTTTAGAAATCGAAAAATCAGATTAACCTATTAACACCTGATGACAATTGATTATGAAATATTAAAGCTTATAGGAGGATTTATCATTGTGGCTATTGCTGCAGAGGTAATAGCCAAGTATTTCGTGCGTCATAAAATGCCCATAATCACCGGGTTATTGATAACTGGCATTGTTTCAGGACCTTATCTCTTCAATTTAATTCCCAAAACATCAATACCACATCTTAGTTTTATCAATGATATTGCGCTTGCTTTTATAGCCTACGCAGCGAGTGCCGAGCTCTACCTCAGGGAAATGCGTAGCCGATTAAATAGTATCAAATGGATGACAGGAAGCCAATTAATAGTAACCTTCCTGTTAAGTGCCGTTGGTGTGTATCTCCTTGCCAGCTACATTCCTTTCATGAAGGATATGCCTGTAGTCTATAAAATGGCAGTTTCTGCCCTATTTGGGGTGATCTTTGTAGCCCGCTCGCCAGCATCAGCTATCGCCATTGTAAATGAAATGAGAGCTAAAGGCCCTTTCACCCAAACAGCACTTGGCGTAACCGTGTTGAAGGATTTTTTTGTTATTCTATTGTTTTCATTTACCCTCGAAACCTCGATAGCAATTTTTGAAGGGTCAGAATTTAATTTAAGTTTCATTTTAATACTTCTTGGTGAACTAATAGCAAGCTTTGGATTAGGCCTGCTTTTAGGAAGATTGTTAATTACCCTTTTAGGTTCTTCCTTAGGGTTTGCAATGAAAAGCTTCGCCCTGATTTTATCAGGATATTTAATCTATCTTTTACAACATTTCCTATCTGACTATACCTTCGAGCTTTACCAGCACTCGATTAGCATCGAACCACTTTTAGTTTGTATTGTGGGTAGTTTTATAGTCACTAATTATAGCAAATACAGGGCTGAGTTCTTGAGTATTTTAGAAAGGATGGGACCGTATGTTTATACAGCCTTTTTTGTGCTATCTGGTGCTGCCATTGAATTGGGAATTATTGGAAGTGTAATAGGTATTACAATAGCCCTTTTCTTCCTTCGACTTATTACCCTGATGATTGGTGGATTTGTTGGTGGTAAGCTGGCAGGTGACCCTCCCCTGTTTAATCGTATTGCATGGATGCCCTATGTTACCCAGGCTGGAGTGGGGCTTGGTCTTGCGACACTTGTTTCCACAACTTTCCCTGAATGGGGCGTTGAATTCGCTACGATCGTTATTTCTGTTATTGTTATTAACCAGATCGTGGGGCCTCCCCTCTTTAAATGGGCAATTAATCTTGTAAAAGAAGGACATACAAAGGCAGAAACTGAATTCGGAGGCAGCAGAGATGCCCTTATTTTCGGCTTAGAACCACAATCTGTAGCCCTTGCAAGGCAGCTGATGGAAAACAAATGGACCGTTAAAATTGCAACACTCAAGGAAGAGGTCGATGATAGCCAGTATCCTGATTTGAATATCGTACAAATCGACTCATTATCTGCTGATGCCTGTCATGGATTGGAGGCAGAAAAATCAGAGGCCATTGTAACCATGCTTACAGATGATGAAAACTATACGATATGCGAGCTTGCTTATGAAAAGTATGGCACAAAAGACGTGATTGTCAGGCTTAACCACCGATTTAATTTTAATAAATTCCATCAGTTAGGTGCCTTAATTGTTGATCCTTCAACAGCTATTGTAAGCTTGATGGATCATTTTGTAAGATCACCGCAGGCAGCCACTCTTCTCCTTGGAATGCAGGAAGACCAGGATTCTATGGATGTGGAAGTTATTAACCCCGACCTACATAGTTTAAGATTAAGAAACCTGAGATTACCATCGGATGTTCTGGTATTATCATTAAAACGAAGAGGAAATTTCATAATAACCCATGGTTACACGCGGTTACGAAGAGGTGATGTCCTAACCCTCGTTGGTTCAAAAGAAAGCTTAAGCCAGGTTGCACTAAAGTTTGAAGGCAACTAATAATCCTGCATAATAACCAGTATAGGATTTAAACGAAGGTTTCCTACCTTTGCGGCTATGGCAAAAAATGACGACAATCTTTTAAAGAAAATAATATCCCATGCCAAGGAGTATGGGTTCATTTTCCCTTCCAGTGAAATTTATGATGGATTAGGTGCAACCTACGATTACGGACAGAATGGTGCAGAACTAAAAAACAATATTCGTAATTACTGGTGGCAGGCAATGGTCCAAATGAATGAGAATATTGTTGGTATCGATGCCGCCATCTTTATGCACCCCACTACATGGAAAGCTTCCGGCCATGTTGATGCTTTCAATGATCCGCTGATTGATAACAAAGACTCTAAGAAAAGATACCGTGCCGATGTGCTACTAGAAGATCACATTGCCAAGATCGAAGGAAAAATACAAAAAGAGGTTACCAAAGCAGCCAAGCGATTTGGAGATGCCTTTGATGAAGAACAATTCCTTGCAACCAATGGTAGGGTACTTCAAAACAAAGAGAAAATAGCAGTCATTAATGATAAGATGAAAACTGCTTTCGATTCCGGAGACTTAAATGCAATCAAAGACCTAATTGTAGAACTCGAAATTGCCTGTCCTGTATCGGGTTCACGCAACTGGACAGACGTAAGACAGTTTAACCTGATGTTCTCCACTGATTTAGGTTCGGTTTCGGGAGAATCCAGTACTATCTACCTAAGACCTGAAACTGCTCAAGGTATTTTTGTAAACTATCTTAACGTGCAAAAAACAGGGCGCATGAAAATCCCTTTTGGTATTGCTCAGGTAGGTAAAGCTTTCAGGAATGAGATCGTGGCAAGGCAGTTTATTTTCCGTATGCGTGAGTTTGAGCAGATGGAAATGCAATATTTTGTGAAGCCTGGAGAAGAACTGGAATACTATGAAGAATGGAAGCAGAAGCGAATCAACTGGCATAAAGTTCTTGGTCTTGGTGAAGAAAACTACCGTTTCCATGACCACTTAAATCTTGCTCATTACGCCAATGCAGCCGCAGATATTGAGTTTAACTTCCCAATGGGATTCAAAGAGCTGGAAGGAATTCACTCCAGAACCGATTTCGATTTATCAGCACATGAAGAATATTCAGGCAAGAAGCTGCAATTCTTCGATCCGCAAACCAATGAAAGCTATGTACCTTACGTGGTTGAAACATCCATAGGCCTGGATCGTATGTTCCTGGCAGTCTTATCAGCTGCCTATAAAGAAGAAAAACTAGAAGATGGTTCCGAAAGAGTTGTTCTTCGTATCCCTCCTGCTTTAGCACCAATCAAGGCAACAATCCTTCCTTTAGTGAAAAAGGATGGATTACCAGAAAAAGCAAGAGAAGTACTGAGCGAATTGAAGTATGATTTCAATGTTCAATACGATGAGAAAGATGCAATTGGTCGTAGGTACAGAAGACAAGATGCCATCGGAACTCCTTATTGTGTAACGGTTGATCACCAGACACTGGAAGACAACATGGTAACCATCCGTGAACGTGACAGCATGAAGCAAGAGCGTGTTTCTATTGATGAAGTTGGTGAGAGATTAAAAAGTTATACTTCAATTAAGGAATTGCTTAAGCAATTATAATGGAGTGGA
>JBDLIU010000142.1:0-11593 GCA_039714715.1 Bacteroidota bacterium | reverse complement strand
CATATTTATGACTTTGGCAAGGAACATGATTTTGATGTTCCCAAGACAACGTTCATAAGCTCAACCAGTCAAATCACTGATCTGGAAGACGACTTTGATTATCCAATGGTAGTAAAAGGTAAGTATTACGAAGCTTATATTGCCCGTACCAAGGAAGAAGTTGAAACAAAATACCACAAACTAAATGCTAAATGGGGATTACCAATTATTATACAGGAGTTCATTAAAGGAACTGAGTTGGTAATTGCTGGTTTAGGAGATGGAAAAGGCAACTTAATAGGAGCAGTTCCCCTGCGAAAATTATATATCACCGATAAAGGTAAAGGATGGTCCGGAGTGGTTCTTGAAGATGATTCACTCATTGAATTAGCTAAAAGATTTGTTAAAGAATCAAAGTGGAAAGGAGGCTTTGAAATTGAAATCATGCGTAAAGACTCTGGTAAGTTTTTAATAATGGAGATTAATCCTCGTTTCCCTGCATGGATTTATGCTGCATCTGCTGCTGGTCAGAACATGCCTGCTGCATTAATCAAGCTTGCCAAAGGACTTGAGGTTACACCTTTTACCACTTACAAATCAGGTACCATGTTCGTCAGGTACTCATGGGATTTAATCACCAACATTGATGAATTTCAGAAAATAACAACTACAGGAGAATTATAAGCTTTATATAATGGAAAAGAGAAAATATGAACGCCCGGTTATTCAGAAACTTAACTCGGGAATGATAAATAAATTTGGATCTGCAACCGATTTATCCCCACTAACAGAAATAGATGGTGTTCCTGTTAAACGCTTAGTTGAAAAGTTTGGGTCACCACTATTCGTCTTCTCAGAACGCCAAATCAGGGCAAAGTACAATGAAGTAGTTAATACATTTACAACCCGATACCCTAAAGTTAAATTCGGGTGGTCGTATAAGACTAATTATCTAAATGCCATATGTAATATATATCATCAAGAAGGATCATGGGCGGAAGTAGTCTCTGGTTTTGAATACGAGAAAGCCATTCAAAATGGAGTTCCCGGCAATAAAATAATATTTAATGGTCCAGATAAAAGCCTGGAAGATCTACAAAAATCCATCGATAATAATTCACTTATTCATATAGATCACCTGGATGAGTTCTATATGCTTAGTGAACTGGCCCAAAATAGTAGTAAGAAACCGAAAGTGGCCATACGGGTTAATATGGATACAGGTGTATATCCAATGTGGGACAGGTTTGGATTTAACTTTGAAAACGGTCAGGCATGGGATGCTATTAACAAAATAATGACCAACGATAAATTTAATATGGTAGGACTTCACTGCCATATAGGTACATTCATGATGGCCCCCAGTGCTTATGGTGTTGCTGCATCTAAACTGGCTTCCCTTTTCCTGAGGATTAAAAATAAATTTGGCCATACACTTGAATATATAGATTTGGGTGGTGGTCTCCCATCTCAAAATAACTTAAAGGGAGCCTACCTGCCCGGTACAGATATTGTTCCACCTGTTGAAGAGTTTGCAGAAACTATTGCCAGTGGGTTGCTTAACAGTGATATCAGTCCTGAAGATCTTCCTTTGTTAATTATGGAAACAGGAAGGCTTCTCATTGATGAAGCCGGATATCTAATAGGATCAGTACTTGCCAACAAACGGTTATCAACAGGCAGAAGAGCTACCATCCTGGATTTTGGCTTAAATACCCTGTTTACATCAATCTGGTATAATCATAAAATAACGCCGGCACAGGATATATCGAACTATAAGGAAGACATGGAGCTTTTTGGCCCACTCTGCATGAACATAGATGTTGTGCGAGAAAGTATTATTCTTCCACCCCTTAAAAAAGGAGATTTCGTAGTGGCTCAAAATGTTGGAGCATACAACGTAACCCAATGGATGCAATTTATAACTATGCGACCCAATGTGGTTTTAATTGATATGCAAGGTGAGCCTCATTTGATACGCAAAGCCGAAAACCTTGAGACAATTAATAGAATGGAATTAACACCGGAGCATTTATCTGCAGTTAACTTGTAAAATGATATCAAAAATTAACATAAGGTTCTGGATTGTATCAATTGTAAATAGCTACACACAAGTATTTTTTTCGAAAAATAAGACACTAGGTGCACTACTAGTCATTACAACCTTTTTTGATCCCGGGTTGGGGATTAGTGGGATTATTTCAGCTCTTTTATCTAATCTTCTTGCATTGGTATTAGGATTCGAGCGAAAGTATATTGAGGAAGGAACTTATGGTTTCAATGGTTTGTTAGTAGGGCTAGGATTAGGTTTATTTTACGAACCTAATGCTGCATTTTTTGTTCTCCTGGTTGCAGCAATGCTAATTACTATCCTGGCCACTATTGGCATTAGTGGGTTCCTTGCCAAATATGCCCTCCCCTATTTAAGTATCCCGTTTTTAATTGGCATCTGGAGTTTACTGCTAGCCTCAAGAAGTTTTGAAGCGCTGGGATTAAGCCAGAAAGGTGTTTACATGCTCAATGAACTTTATGCTACTGGAGAGGTCTGGTTGGTAAATACTTACCACTGGTTTAATGAATCCAATATCCCACAGGTGATTCTGATCTATTTAAAATCTTTAGGTGCAATCCTGTTTCAGTTTAATGCGTTCTCAGGGGTGATCATCGCTCTTGGATTGTTAATCTCATCCAGAATCGCATTCAGTTTATCTATTTTAAGCTTTCTGGTAGCCTACTATTTCTACCTATTCATTGGTGCAGATATTGATGCATTAGGTTATAGCTACATCGGATTCAATTTTATTTTAAGTGGTATTGCCCTCGGCAGCTTTTTTCTGGTTCCATCCAAGAGTTCTTATTTGTGGTCATTTGCTTTAATACCACCACTCGTTATAATGACTGCAGCAGTTGGAAATCTGTTCACTTCTATTCAGATAAGTGTCTATTCACTTCCCTTCAATATAATTGTAATAGCTTTTTTATATGTTCTTAAACTTCGGTTTAAACCCAATACCAAACCGGAAGAAGTTATTTATCAGCTATACTCTCCTGAAAAGAACCTGTATGAAAAAGTAAGTAATACCAAACGATACCTGAATTTCAAATGGCAGGCCATTGGATTACCTTTCTATGGTGAGTGGTTTGTCTCACAAGGACAAAACGGTCAATATACCCATAAGGATGAATGGAAAGATGCCTGGGATTTTGTAATTGTTGATGAAGATAAAAATCAATACAAAGGAACTGGCGACTACAAAGAAGATTATTACTGTTATAATAAACCTATACTCGCTCCGGCTGATGGTGAAGTAGAAACTGTCTTGTCAGATGTAGAAGATAATATTATTGGTGATGCCAACCTACAGGAAAATTGGGGTAATACAATAGTTATCAAACATGGATATCAACTTTATAGTCAATTGAGCCATCTGAAAAATGGCTCTATTAAGGTAAAAAAAGGCGATGAAGTAAAGAAGGGAGAAATTGTTGGTCATTGTGGCAACTCAGGAAGGTCTCCTTATCCACATCTTCATTTTCAAATCCAACGTACTCCTTATGTAGGCTCTAAAACACTTGAATATCCACTTAGCTCATACCTCCTTTCTGACAGTAAGAAGCTGGCATTCAATTTCTTTAATTTCCCTAAGGAAGAAAGTACCGTTAAGAGCGTAGATACTATGAGGTTAATGGCTTCCACATATCACTTCATTCCAGGAAGAATTTTATCCTTTGAAGTAAATTATGGTGATAAAACCGAAGTTGTTAAATGGGAAGTTCGTAGTGATATTTATAATAACACTTACCTGTATTGTTCAAAATCTAAATCAAAAGCATATTTTGTAAATGATAGAACCTTACACTATTTCACATTTTTTGAAGGGAACCATAAATCTTTACTCTACTACTTTTTTATAGGTTCATACAAAGTTTTACTGGGGTACTATAATAATTTAAAGATTTCTGAGCAGTATCCACTTTACCTCCTGGCACCTTCAGGATTAAGATACCTGCACGATTTTACAGCTCCATTTTTTCAATATCTGACGGCTCATTACACTTTAGAATATCATTCTATTGATGACGATCTATCTCCTGAAAATATTGTCTTACATTCTAAATCAACACTAAAACTGTTTGGCAAGACAAAGAAAGAACTGAATTTTAAAATTGACATCAGGCAATCTAAATTTCATGCTTTTGAAATAGAAATCGAGAATAAAAACATAATTGCTAAATGCGTAGTTTAAGTCTTACCATATTGATTATGTTCTTTTCAGCACTGGGATCACATGCTCAGGTCTCAAACTTTGCTACAATTGATAAAAACACTTATGATTTATATAAAATAGAAAAATGGGATTTACTTATTGACCAGGTAAATCATGCCATAAAAATTGGGTATGACTACTATTACCTGCGGATGCGAATAGGAATTGCCTATTTTGAAAAAGAACAATATAGGTCTGCCATCCCACATTTCAAAAAAGCATTAACCTTTAGTAAAAATCCAATAGCAGCAGAATACTTGTACTATGCCTACAAACTTTCCGGCCGACAAATGGATGCAAATCTTGTCTATTCAAAATACAAGGACCAACTAATATCCAAAGATGTACAAAATCCATTGAGTTTCTTCACGGGATTCTACAGTGAATTGGGCTTAAAAACACTCTCACCAAGCAATAGTGAATATGGTAGTCTTTTCAATACTCATATAGGTGTTGAACAGCAATTAGGAAGTCGTATAAATCTTTACCAGGGATACACCCGAATCAGTCAGAATTTTTACTCTTACGAAACACTTTCCGGATTTGGTGGCAGGTATTTTATAAATAAAAGCACGTTTAAATATAGCCAAAACGAGTATTACCTGAGAGCCACTATTCCAGTGACAAATGGACTGCAGCTTACTGGTGGTTTACATACCCAGGCAATCAGCGATTCTGTTTCATATAATAATCTATCCTATTGGTTGGGCATAAAAGCAAACCTGAAATCAATAGATTTTAACTTGTCGTATGGAAAGTCCATTATCGAGTCTTCTCACCACGATCAGTATACAGGTGATTTGATTATTTACCCGTCTAAAAACCTAAACATGTATCTGCGATCAATGCTTACATATCATTTAGCAAATGATATCAGTAATACAATCTTTTATCAAAAAATTGGCTTAAGAACCGGTGAGAATACCTGGTTTGAGTTCTATGGGTCATTTGGGAATATGCAAAATGTCCAGGAGTTGGAAGGTTTCTATATTTACAATCTAAAGAATTATATGAACAAACGATTGGGGTTTTCAATCATATTTTTAATAAAAGAAAAGTCAAAACTTATCTTCGGTTACACTAATGAAAGTTTTGAAGAAATTGATACCGGTTTACCCTTTAACCAAAACTATTTCTTTACCGGATTTAACTTAAAATTAAAGAATTAACATATCATATTTTGACCAAATAGAAATGAAAAAATATCTTACACTTATTCTGATTATCTTAACAACAGCATTGCAGGCGCAAATTACTGATAAACTTCAAAATGCATTTGCTTCAAGCTATGCCCACGAAAACAAGAAAGATTACAGTGCTGCTATAAATGAGTTGGTTTCATTTTACAATACTGAATCATATGAAATAAATGTACGGCTTGGTTGGTTATCGTACTATGCTGGTGATTATCCAAAATCCATGGAATACTATAAGGTAGCCATGGAGTTAATGCCTTATTCTATCGAGGCAAAACTTGGATATGTCCTTCCATTATCAGGAATGGGAAACTGGGATGAGATTATTAATATCTACCATCAAATTCTTAAAGCGGACCCAAATAACACACTAGTAAATTACAGATTAGGTGCTATTTATTACGAAAGAGCAGAATATGAGAAAGCTAAGAATCACACTGAAAAAGTAGTCAATATGTATCCGTTTGATTATGATTCAGTAGTCTTGCTTGCCTGGATTAATCTTAAAATGGAAGATTATCGGAAGGCAAAAATTCTATTCAATAAAAGTCTGCTTATATATCCTGAAAATGAATCAGCAATTGAGGGACTTAAACTCATACAATAAAAAGGACGCTCTAAAGTTTGTTAGCTTCAATTGAATCGTTATTCAATCAACTTTATCAGATCTAAATTCATTTTTTTGAAACTTATATGAATTATTATCGTAAAATAATTTGTATGTTAGTTAGTCTTTACTAACTTTGTAATATGGATTTTACTCCAAGACAAATAGAGATCATAGAAGCTGCTACCAAATTAATTGGTGAGAAAGGCCTGCAGAATGTGACTACAAAGCATCTTGCTGAAGAAATCGGTTTCTCTGAACCTGCCCTATATCGTCATTTTAAAGGGAAAACTGAAATTCTTATCTCTGTTCTTGAATATTTCAGAATAAAGACTCGATCTTCCCTGGAACCCATTCTTTCTAAACAAGAATCAGGTTTGGAGAAGGTACATCATTTACTTAATTACCAGTTTAAAATGTTTACCACTAACCCAGCGGTAATCATGGTAATCTTTGCCGAAACAAGTTTTCAGTATGATAAACGATTGTCAGATACTGTAAGTAAATTATTAAGCCAGAAAAAACAATTGGTAATAAACATTTTGAATGAAGGAATTGCTGATGGCAGCATAAGAAATGATATCAGTGCAGAGCAACTTGCTTCAATAATCCTGGGTAGTATGCGATTTAATGTATTACAGTGGCGGTTATCCAATTTTGATTTTGAGCTAACAGGAAAAGGGAAAGAGCTTTGGAAAACAATAAACTTATTACTTAAAAAGAAAGACTAAAAAAATTTATCCATAAAAGTTAGTGAGTATTCACTATTCAATAAAATCATGAAGAAGATTACAACCTTTATCATAAAATATAATATAGCTATACTGCTTGTATCGCTACTTTTTACAATTGCCACAATTGCTGTCCTTGTAAAAAATATTTACCTGGAAACAGATTTGGATGAGTACATGCCCAAGGAACATCCAACATTTGCTTACAGTGACAAGGCCGAAGAAATTTTTGATATACGAGATGCCATTGTAATTGGTATAGAGAATAAAGAAGGAGTTTACAATCCTACCACGCTTCAAAAAGTAAAAGATCTGACAAAAGCTCTTTCAAAAATGGAAGAGATACATAAATCAGATATCACATCACTATACACAGCTGATAATATCAGGGGGTCAGACATGGGACTTGAGATCGATGAGTTCTATAAAAAAGTTCCCACCTCTGATAATAAACTAAAAAAGATTGCCGAAGCAGTCGCTACTAATGATATGATCAATGGCAGAATTGTATCGGAAGATCAAACGGCTACTCTAATCATTGCAAAAATAGATGATGATGTCTTTACAGAGGATTTTTATCATGCAATAGTAGAGCTAAGCAACTCATATGAGGGAGATGGCGATATACTTTACGTGGCCGGGCAACCCATTATAGAGGGTACCATGGGTATTCTAATGCCAAAAGATATGAAGACCATGATGCCCATTGTTCTTGTTCTAATTGTGATCGTATTAATGGTGGTCCTTAAGAGTGCAAGGGCAACAATCCTAACATTAGTGGTAGTGGTACTTTCTTCTATCTGGTCATTCGGAATAATGGCAGCGCTTGATATACCCATATATGCCGTAACAACGCTTATCCCCGTACTGCTGATTGCCATTGGGGTTGCTGATGGTATTCATATGTTCAGTCATTTGCAACTCTACATGAAATCGAACAAGGAAAAATCAAAGGAGGAGAAAATCAGCAATATGGTTGAGGAAATGTGGAAGCCCGTTGTAATGACATCCATCACCACCGCTGTTGGGTTTCTCTCACTTTTAACTTCAGAAGTATATCCAATCAAATATTTTGCAGTATTTGCTGCCCTGGGTGTGCTTTTCGCCATGGTTTTATCATTAATAGTTATCCCGGCAGGCACACAATTATTCGGGCTCCCTCGAATAAGTAACAAAAAAGAGAAGAAATCTGATGCTTTTACCAAAGGCTCTGAATGGTTTGCCCTTAACATTATTAAGAACAGAAAAGCCTTTATTGCCTGGACTATTATCCTCATTGCATTTTTTACTTATGGAGCTTCTAAAGTTTGGATTAACTCCAGCTTCCTCGAACGCTTCCCTGCATCTAATCCTATTGTTCAAACAGATGCATTTGTGAATGATAAATTTATGGGAACAACCTCCATTAACGTAATTCTGGAAGGGAAAGAGGAGAATACCTTCAAATCACCGGAAGTCCTTAAGCTGGCTGAAAAGATGATGACCGAAACCATCAGCAAATTCGATAAGATTGGCGGAGGCATAAGCCTTAATGACTTTCTGAAAAGGATGAATAAGGTTTTGAATGAGGATCGGGAAGAATTCAATAGCATTCCTGATGACAGTGACTTGATTGCTCAGTACATATTACTATATGAAATGAGTGGTGATCCCGATAAATTATGGGAGATTGTTGATGAAGATTTTAGAGTCGGTAATTATAACCTCCAGGTAAAAACGGATAACTCTAAAACGCTTGAAGATATACTAGCCCACCTAAGAACTTACCAGGATGAATTCAAAGCACTGGATGTAGAACTCAACTTTGCCGGAAGTGGCTATACCCTACTCTTATTTAATAACCTGATTTTTGATGGACAGATTAAAAGCCTGGCGCTGTCATTCTTTATTGTACTGATATTGCTTTCGGTAATGTTTAAGAGCTGGAAAGTTGGTCTTCTTGGCACCATTCCTATTATGATCACCTCAGTTATATCATTTGGTGTACTGGGATGGCTCAATATCCCTCTTGAAACCACTACAGCACTTATCTCAAGCATCGCCATAGGTATTGGTATTGATTATGCAGTTCACTTTATTGATCGATATAAAATAAATGCCTTAACAACAGGTGATAAACAATTAACAATCACAAAAACAATGGCCCATTCAGGCCGTGCCATATCTTTCAATGCCATTGTTGTTATTGCAGGATTTCTGGTACTGCTTGTATCTGAGTTTTTACCGAATCAGGCACTTGGTGCGGTGGTATCACTAAACATGTTTACCAGCTTTATTGGTACGGTAACCATCATGTTTATAGTCCTTTATATGACTAATATTTACTTTAAAAAGAACAAATAATAACATTAAAATAGAAAAAGATGAAAACTATAAAATTATATTCTGCGCTAATATTGTTAGCAATCATAAGCACACTGGGTGCCCATAGAACTATGGCCCAAACCGGCCAGGAAATTGCCGAGAAGGTTTATGACAGAGCCACTCCCAATAATGGAGAATCTGATATGACGATGACCCTTATCAATTCTAAAGGAAAAGAAAGACAGAGGTTTCTGCACCAGTTTTTTAAGGATTATGGAGATACAGAGAAAAAAACAATGTTCTTCAAATCACCTGCTGATGTAAAGAACACCTCATTTATGAACTTCAGCTATGATGGTGATCAAGATGATGACCAGTGGCTCTATCTACCTGCACTTAAAAAGGTCAAAAGAATATCAGGTGGTAGCAAAGACAATTATTTTATGGGATCAGATTTTACCTATGAAGATATGGAAAAACGAAGCCCAAACAAGGATGATCATAAGCTAATAAAGACTGAAACACTAAAAGGAGAAGAATGTTATGTTATTGAAAGCACTCCCATAGAAGAAGGTCAATATTCTAAGAGAGTAGCCTGGGTAATTAAAGACAAGTGGATTCCATTAAAGGTTGAATTTTACGATGAAGACGAAGAATTACTTAAAATTCTCTCCATCACAAAATACGAAGAGTTGAAAGGATATTGGACCATCGTCACCCAGGAAATGAAGAATGTTCAAAGGGAGCATAAGACTGCAATTAACCTATCTAACATTAAAGTAGAAAATGGAATAGGTGATGCCTACTTTACACAAAGGGCTATGGCCAAGGGTCTTTAATATACTTTACTGAGAGAAGATGAAGATTTCAAAACACAAGATTGCAGCTGTTCTGGCCCTTTTTATAGGTATAATGTCAGTATTTGCCGGATTAAGGGTGTTACTTGGTATCAGCACACCTGACTACTCAATTTTACAATGGCTGGTACAATACAATGTTGTGGTTGGAGCAATATCCATCATTGTCACCTTCCTTATTTGGACAAAGAATTATCTCTCAAAAGCTGCTGCATTAATAATATTTGTAGCACATTCAATTGTACTTGTACTGCTGGTTTCTGTATTTAATGAAGTCGCTGCTGTTGAAAGTATGAAAGCCATGGGATTCAGAACTACCATTTGGATCATCATCGTTATTTTGAATTTTAAAACGTTTAAAAATGAAATATAGAGTAATATCAATTATACTACTCCTTCTCTCTACTGTTCAATTCAGTAAAGCGCAGGATGATACACCAACTCTGGAAATTAATGGATTTGTGAGAAATTATACAGGAGTTTTAGTTGCTCCTCCAAATGAATTCAGCATTATTCAGAATACTTTAAATCTCGAATTTAAACTATCATCAGACAAATTCGCTCTATATGCCAATCCCTATTATTTTCAATACCCTAATAAAGCGGATGAATTTAGTTTAAGGGAAGCCTATATTGATATTTATACTAACAAGTTCGATTTCAGATTTGGTAAGCAACAAATTATCTGGGGACAAGCCGATGGTGTATTTATTACTGATATTGTCTCTCCTTTGGATCTTACAGACTTCCTTATGCGTGATTTCAGTGAGATTAGAATTGGTGTTAATGCTGCCAAGATAAATTTCTATCCGGGTCTTGATCATAGTTTTGAGTTGGTGTGGATACCATCTTTCAGCCCGGGAGTTCTACCAGAGGGCGGTAGTATATGGAAACCCGAAATGACTTTTCCAGCACCACCAACATTCGATACTTCGAACCAGAAAGTTCCATTTACACTAGAAAGCAGTGAAGTATTTCTTAAATACAGCATGAGTAAAGCATGGGCCGATATTCAATTAATGGGCGCTTACACCTGGGAAGATGCCCCAACAATGCATGTTACACAAATTCTACCTCCAGACCCAAAAGCTCCTGGCTTACTTATTAAACCTGAGCATTATCGGGTAGGACTAGTTGGCGCTAGCTTTAATACCCAAATTGCAGATTTTGTTATTCGAGGTGAGGGTGCCTATTATTTTAATAAAAATTGGCAAACCACTGATCCTACCGCTCCCGGGTTTTTGGTTGAAAAAGACTACCTGAACTATGTTGTTGGTCTGGATAAAACCATTGGTGATTGGAAATTCAGTACACAGTTTATCCAAAGGTACATTTCTGACTATGATGAATCCATTAAGTCGGATGAAGTTGACAACCTGGTTACATTACTTATAAGTAAGTCAATGTTCAGAGAAACTGTAAGGCTTGAATGGTTTTCTTATCATGGCTTGAATAATGGTGACGCACTTATGAGATTAAGAGGCTTCTACTACCCCCACGATGCAGTAAGTATTGAGCTTGGTAGCAATGTTTTTACCGGTACAGAGGGTACATTTGGACAGTATAATGATAATGACATGATTTATACCAGAATAAAATATAATTTCTAAACCAATCAATAACCTTTATGAAACTTAAAAACCTTACAATC
>JBDLIU010000141.1:0-11676 GCA_039714715.1 Bacteroidota bacterium | reverse complement strand
AAATAATTGCCGGGAAATATATATTGAAGATCTTACTTACATCTAAGGAATCGGATAGCAGGTTGGAAGTAGGCATCAACGATTCAATATATGATGTGGAAGTAAGCAAAACCACGATTAAGTCCGTTAATATCATACTCGATGGTCAATCAAACCCTGAAATCAAATTCACGCCACTAGAAGGAACACCAATAATATGTGGATTGGTTTTGAAGATAAGAGAAGAAAACATATAGAATTCATACATGAGGAGTAGAGCTACTTCCATTTTGAGCAAAACACTTGCGACTTTTCTGCCGGGAATATTCCTTATCGGCTATAACATCGGCACAGGAAGCCTCACGGCCATGAGCAAGAATGAAAGAAATATTAACTATAAAACACTGATAATCAAGAATGGGGGATTCGCAATTTTAGGTTATTGCGTGGACTCCCGTTATGCGCAAGCAGAAGAAAGTACATTCAATGAGACTAGCGAATAAGTTTGTAGTTTCAAAGCTTTTATGTGTATTGTACAGTTGTGGTTCAGTAGTTATGATATCTGACAAAGAGACTATGAATTCCACGAAGCAAGATATGGAACATAGATCTGAAATGAACTACCCCGCCGCAACCTGCGGAGTAGTTCATTTCCTCAAGATTCAAATAAATGCTCTCGACTGACTCAGCTAGCCGTTTGAACTTCCTTCCCCTAAAATCCATCTTTTTATTAAATCCCTATCTGTTGCCTCATTCATAAAAGTCTTGAATACTTGGATATGCTTTCCTATTGAGTTTTGGGAGAGACTTAGATCATGAGTGAGATAGTCTACAAAGGAGTTGCTCAACCTGCCATTCTATCCGGTGCACAGAATTGAGCAGGAATTAGACAAAATATTATAAAACAAATGTTGTAAGTAAGATTTATATATCTTTGTCCGGTACTCATTAAAACTTAACTATCCTGTATTGAAACCTGTAGAATGTGAAATACTGCTTATCAAAGCTTTTAAAGAAGGTAATCAACAAGCCTTTGAAAAACTTTTCGAACAGTACCATAAGAAGCTCTATGCTTTTTTGTTCCGTTTATTGAATTCCAAAGAAGATGCTGAAGAGCTTGTCCAGGAAACTTTCATTAAAATCTGGGAAAAAAGGGAAGACTTTATTGAGGGGTGTTCATTCCAATCCTTTCTTTTTAAAATTGCCAAAAACGCATTTCTTAACCTGAACAGAAAAAAGGTTAACAGAAAAGTTTTTGAGGACCGCTTGAACTTTTTAAATGAAATACCGCAGGGAAGTACCGATGATTATATAATATTTAAAGAAACTACTGAAATTATAAATACAGTTATTGGTGGATTGCCGCCCAAAAGAAAAGAAATTTTTTTGCTTCGAAGAATTGATGGGTTCTCCCGTCAGGAAATTGCCGATAAATTGGGAATCTCTGTAATTACTGTTGATAGCCAGTTGTTAAAAGCAAATAAATACCTCAAAGAAGAATTAATGAAATACAGTCTTCTGATGATTATTCTGTTCTTTAATTAGAATTATGATTGAATGATTCATTTATAATCTCAATAGTTTTTCATTTTTTTTCTGAAATTGAGTAATAGTAATTGCCGTTTGATGTGTATTACTTATAGAAGTTGTTTAAAGTAAATCTGAAAAACTGCGAGCAACATCTTGATGACATTGGACTTCAGCTAATTTTTCTTCCGTAGCTATGGCTATGAAAGAAAAATGGAGCTTCGCCACTGAGAATCAATATGTCACTCTCGAAATTCCCCATTTACTTTAAACAACTTCATATAGAAAAGAACAAAAATGAAACGAATTCCGATTAATCGGGATGAGTTCTATCTTATACCACTGAGAAATTTATATTTTAATAAGATGAATTTTTTCAATGAAACTATAAAACGATTTTTTTCAAAAACCCATTCCGAAAAAGATCTGAAAAATCTGTTCTTATGGTTTAACAGCACGAAAGGGCATTCTGAAATTAAAGAATCACTCGATAAAAGCTGGGACACATTTCAATTTGATAATAATATTAAAGTCGATTCTGAGAAAATTCTCCAAAACATAAAAAAGGGAATTAGAAATTATCAATCATCACGGTTTAAACGAAAAGTAAGACAATTTTTGCCATACGTGGCAATGCTGGCGATTACGATCAGTTTTGTATTTTATATTTACAATTACCGTAAAAATTATACCGGACAGGTTAACATAAATAACAATTATACTTCAATAATCACAGAAAACGGTCAGCGATCTAAGGTCGTTTTACCCGATAGTTCAATAGTTTGGTTAAATTCAGGTACAACATTATCTTACCACGATAACTTTTCTCAAAATAAAAGAGAAGTTACTCTCAACGGACAGGCATTTTTTGAGGTAGCACATAACAAAGAGCGTCCTTTTACAGTGCAATGCAACGATTTGGTTGTATCTGTACTTGGAACAAAATTCGATGTGGAGGCCTATCCCGAGATCGGTAAGATAAGTGTCGTACTTAAATCGGGCAAAGTAGGATTAACACACCAGAAAATTGCATCGTTTTCTTACACAATGTCACCAGGCGAAATGGCCGAATTTAACTTATCTGATAATAAAATGAATATCAGCTATCCTGATGTGGAAAAATATTCTGCATGGAAAGATGGTATTCTGATATTTAAGAATGAGCCAATGAAAGAGGTGATTGACAAGTTGAGAAGATGGTATAATGTTGATATCGTTGTAAAAGACCAGGAAGTTTATAATTCGGTTTTTACCGGTACGATTCAAAATGAGAGTTACGAACAGATCTTCAGGTTAATTGAATTCGCATGTCCGATTAAATGTCAGGTAATATATAACACTGAGGGTGACGTGCCTTCTCAAATTATAATTTCAATAAAAAAACAATAAAAATCAAACTTAAACTTAAAATCTTATGCTTATGGAAAAATAAACAGAACGTACAAAAAAAGGAGATGCTGTAAACATCTCCCTTGTAAACTTTTTTATTGCCTCTGTATTCGAACCCGGAGGCAAAAACAATTTGAATTAATAATACAAATCAGAACAAATTTATGAAAAAGAAATGTTGTATAACGATTTCCGGCATTAATAATGCCTGGAGGTCAAAAATATTTAAAGTTATGAGGATTGTTTTGTTTTTAATAACGGTCAGTATCACACAGGCATTTGCGTTAGATACTTATGCTCAGACAACCCGGTTAAGCCTTGATTTTAAGAATGAAACAATCATTAATATACTGGAAGAAATTGAAGATAATTCCGAATTTTATTTTATGTTCGACCAGACGGTTATAGATGTAACCCAAAGGCGAGGCATAAATTGCGAAAACAAGTCGGTAACCAATATTCTTGATGAGATTTTTAAAGATTCAGGAATAACATATAGAATTGAAGATCGCCAAATTGCTTTAACTGAAGCAAACCCGACAAAGGTAACTCAGCAACAATCATCCGTCTCTGGTACAGTAACCGATGCACAAGGCGAACCATTGCCCGGGGTTACAGTGGTTGTAAAAGGTACAACCCAGGGTACAGTTACCGATATGGATGGTAACTACACTATCTCAAATATTCCTGATAGAGCGATTCTCCGTTTCTCGTTTGTGGGAATGCTTACACAGGAGATTGAGGTTGGCGGCCAAACAACATTAAATGCAACCATGAAGGCTGATGCTATTGGGTTGGAAGAGGTTGTAGCAATTGGATATGGTACTAAATCTAAAGCAACATTAACAGGGGCAATTTCAGTTGTGCAAGCTGAAGGTTTAGTTAAGTCATCGCCGGCGACAACAATCTCAAATGTACTACAAGGTGTTCTGCCTGGCCTGACAGTAACCCGTACCAGTGGTCAGCCAGGACGTGAAAATTATGATTTGACTGTTAGAGACATCTCTTCAATTAATGGAGGAAACAGCCCATTGATACTTGTTGATGGTATAGAAGGATCCTTAGACCTTTTGAATCCCGACGATATTGAAACTGTCAATGTTTTAAAAGATGCGTCTGCAGCCATATACGGTTCTCGTGCAGCAGGTGGGGTCATGTTAATAACAACTAAAAAAGGGATAAAAGGAAAGCCTACATTTGATCTAAATGTTGGTTATACTGTCAAGGTTCCTCAGGATACATGGGACCAACCAACTGTTCTTCAGTACGCAGAGCTTCATCGCGAAGCCGAGATGAATGAAGGCAGGCCAACCCCATGGTGGTTTCCAAACGAGTATTATGACAAATTGATTAACGGTACTGGACAACAAGGTGTTGATGACTGGGCTCAAAACATTGGTAATCCTGCCGGGCGTAGAATGTTCTATGAAGAATCAGACCTGAAGGAACATTTGTTTGCTAATGGTTCTAACCAAAACTATTCATTAAGTGTTAGTGGAGGTGGTGATAAAACAAACTACCGTTTTTCGTTAGGGTACAACCGTGATGATGGTTTCTTTAAGATAAACAATAATGTCAGTGAAAAATACAATGTCAAATTATCATACTTTTGGGAAATAGCAGATTGGATAAATTTTGATGCAAAAGTTGGTGTTGAACGGAATGAAATTGATGAGCCACTTAATAATTCGGATATTATAAATCGTTATGAGAAAGCTAATCCGATTCAACCTACTTATGCTAAAGATGGGGCAACTTATTTATTTTGGGGGGGGTTCGGTAATCCTGTTCAAAATTTAGAACAAGAAGGTGATACCTACGGACGCAGGGCTAACCTTCGTACCAATTTTACAACAACCGTAAAAATTCTGGAAGGACTTCGTTTTGTAAATCAAACTGCTTTTAACCAATCCTTCTATAATCAGGAAAAAAGCTGGAAAACCTACTCTGGTCATCGTTGGGATGGCACTGTTTTTACTATTCGTAACACTCCTAATAAGGCTGAATTTTTTAATTCAGATGCACTCTATAAAAACATAACAAACTACTTAGACTATAAAGCCTCCTTTGATGAAGCACATAATGTTTCAGCAACTATAGGTACAGCTTTCGAAGATGAGAAATTTTCAAATTTTAGTGCCTGGAGACTTGGAATAGTTGGCAATACAAATTTTCATCTGGGTCTTGGTGATGCGGATCAACAATTTAATGACAGTGGTGCTTATGAATGGTCTATTTTATCATATTTTGGGCGATTAAGCTATGATTATAAAGGTAAGTATTTGATAGAAGGAAACTTCAGAAGAGATGGTTCTTCAAAATTCCATCCTGATTTACGTTGGGGGAACTTTGGTGGGATTCTTGGAGCCTGGCGCATATCTGAAGAAAAATTTATTAAAAGTCTGAATGTTTTTGATAATTTGAAGTTACGTATCTCAGTTGGAGAAACTGGAAACGAACGTATTGCAAGTAATTACAATTATGTGCAAAATATTAACATTGGCGGGCAGATACCGTTTGGTTCAAGCACTGTGGAATCTGCTGCTTCGTTGGGCATTATGCCTGCAGTCAATGCCACTTGGGAAACGGTAGTCATCAAGAATGCCGGGTTGGATTTTTCCATTCTGAATCAAAGGTTATCCGGTACGGTAGAAGTTTATAACAAGGTTAACCAAAATATGTTAATCGCCGAGGCTTTCCCTGAAATACTTGGAGCAACAGCACCAAAGGTAAACACAGGAGAACTAACCATTAATGGCTATGAACTGGCTCTGGAGTGGAAAGATAAAATTGGGGATTTCAGCTACTATGTAAAGGGTGTATTTTTTGACAGTAAAAATGAAGTCACTAAAAAAGGCGGTGATGATATTTATTTTGTTGGTATAAACAGTGCTCGACTGGGATATCCGATTAATTCGTATTTTGGTTATGACTATGCAGGCGTAATTAAAACACAGGAGCAACTCGATGAATACAAAAAGCTGGAGAATATAAACACAGCGCTGGATATAGGCGACGCGATGTTTCGTGATGTAGATGGTAATGGGCGAATTGATCCTTATGGGGATGATGGTGATGACGGTGACCTTGTCTTTCTTGGCACAACAACTCCACGCTATAATTTCAGTGTCAACCTTGGTGCCAGCTGGAAGAACTTCGATGTAAATATTTATATCAATGGTGTTGGAAAAAGAACCGTACGTGCAGATGGATTTGCGTTGCCTTATGAAGGTAAAAGGAACAGATGGCATAAGCCGAACGCTATGTACCATAATTGGGGATTTACAGAAGAACTGGTTGATGTTAATGGTGTTTTGATTACTGAAGCACGTGATTCTGATAATCCAAGAATTACCCTTGGGCAAACTGCCACATGGAACTGGCGAGATAGCCAGTTACGTGCCTGGAATGGGGCATATGCACGCGTTAAAAATATTGCTGTTGGGTATACAATCCCAAAAAAGATAGTTAGTAAAGCAAAACTGGATTATGTCAGAATATATTTTAATGGTTCTGATCTGTTTACTATCCATGATATTTCTGGAGGTTTTGATCCTGAATATCCTAATGTTTTTGGAGGGCACTATCCTCTTTCGAAAAATTACATTTTTGGCATTCAAGTTAAATTTTAAACATGTTAATTATGAAAAATTTATTACCAATATTTCTGTTCATTACGCTACTGTTTTGCAATGCCTGTGATGAACAACTCGATTTATTTCCACCAGATCAGATTTCTGATGACTCATTTTGGAAAACAACAGAAGATTATCGTTTGGCTGCAAATTATTTTTACAGTTCATTACCGTACCGTGAAAGGGAACTTGACTCTGATTTAATGCGTAGAGAAGGTGTAAATTCAGTTAGTACTGGAAATAACCTTCCACTGGATAATGATGGCTTCTGGAATACAACCTTTGACCAGTTACGCGCCAATAATTACCTGATTCAGCGAGCTGAAGCTAATCCCGATGTTGACGCTAAGCGGTATGTTGGCGAGGCTCGTTTTTTCAGGGCTTTTAATTATTACCGTTTGGTTAGCAATTATGGAGATGTGCCCTTAATTACAAAGATCCTTGATATTGAATCAGAAGAATTAAAAGGTCCACGGGAATCCCGTGAGAAAGTAATTGATTTTTGTATTCAGGATTTACAACTGGCAATCAGTGATTTGCCATTGCGTAGTGAAATGCCGGCTGCAGAACTGGGACGGATTACTAAAGGTGCAGCCCAAACTTTGTTAGCCAAAATTGCTCTTTTTGAAGCTACATGGTCAAAATATAATGGCGGTTCTAAAGTCGACGAAAGGTTGCAAATTGCCATTGATGCTTCCAATGCTGTGATTAACAGTAATGAATATGCATTGTATGACAAGCATGGTGACGATTGTTATCGTCAGCTTTTTTGGAATCCTGATGCAGATGATGAGACAATAGGAGTAAAACCCGAAAAGATTTTGGCAATTGTTTACAGAAAAGACTTGAAGATGCATGGTGCTTCTAATGAAGCACAGAGTTTAAGTGCAACTAAGAAAGCGGTTGATATGTATTTATGTTCTGATGGGCTTCCGATTGATAAATCACTTTTATTTAAGGGATATGGAACTTATACTTCAGAGTTTGAAAACAGGGATCATCGTTTAATTCAGTCAGTTGTTAAACACGGGGATGTAGTTTGGACAAATAACGGACCAGCCAATATTGACGCTGAAGTTAATTACTTTAACCGAAATTCCACAGGTTACAGAACCTGGAAGTTTAATGGTGAAGGTACTGATAGAGCTGAATGGCAGAAAGAATATAGCGATATTGAAGTATTCCGTTATCCTGAAGCACTCTTGATTTATGCCGAAGCAAAATATGAGAAAGAAGGCTCAATCTCGGATGCTGACCTGGATCGGTCTATTAATGTTCTTCGTGCTAGAGGTAAAATTGCACCATTAACAAATACTTTGGTAAATGAAAATGAACTTGATATGCTTACCGAGATCAGAAGGGAACGTACAGTTGAATTAATGTTTGAAGGCGAACGCCTCGAAGATCTAAAACGATGGGGGATTGCTGTTCAGGAAATGACGCAGGCAATGAAAAGTATTCAATGGGATAACAGTGATTGGAAAAATGTGGGTGTTGGGATCGAAACGATAACGGCACATGGAACTGATACCGATGGATTTATCATAAAGGACCTTGCTTCGGACCGTAATTTTTCGGAAAAACACATACTTTTCCCTCTTCCCTTGCAGGAATTACAATTAACAGGTTGGGATCAAAACCCAGGTTGGTAGGAGAATTAAACTAATGAATAAAGGGGGTTCATGGTCTGAATCCCCTTTATAATTGAATAATTATTGAAAACCGAATACTACAAAATGAAAATAATTTTACCCACTTTGTTCCTACTTCTAGCTTTCTTTAGTGTAAGAGCTCAGTCATATAGGCAGTTTGTAAAGATTTCAGATAAAGAATCAGACAATGAAATTCTTCTAAAGGCAGCAAATCTTGTTCCCGCAAAGAGGCAGCTCAGCTGGCAGAAGATGGAGCTGACAGCATTTATTCACTTTGGGATAAATACATTCACTGATCGGGAGTGGGGAAAAGGGGATGAAAGCCCAGCCTTATTCAATCCTACAAAATTAGATGCCCGACAATGGACGAAGGTGTGTAAGGACGCCGGAATGAAACTGGTTATGATTACCGCTAAACACCATGATGGATTTTGTCTTTGGCCAAGTAAGTTTACAGAGCACTCTGTGAAAAACAGTCCATGGAAAAATGGGAATGGTGATGTTGTTAAGGAATTAGCTGACGCGTGTAAGGAGATGAACTTAAAATTTGGGGTATACCTTTCTCCATGGGATATGCATGAGGAGACTTATGGAACTGATGCTTATAATGATTATTATGTAAACCAATTAACTGAATTTTTAACAGAGTATGGAAAAGTTGAAGAGGTTTGGTTTGATGGTGCTTGTGGAGAAGGTCCTAATGGAAAGAAGCAAATTTACGATTGGGAAAGATATTATCAAACAATCAGGAATCTAGCTCCGGAAGCTGTCATTGCTATTACTGGTCCAGATGTGCGTTGGGTTGGTACAGAATCTGGCTATGGACGGGATACTGAATGGAGTGTTGTTCCAGTGGCTTATCAAAATCAGGATTTGATTGCCGAACGGTCACAACAAAAGGAAGGATTATTTCGTCCTAAGGTAAAACCAACTTCAGAAGACTTGGGAAGCAGATATAAACTTTTTAAATCCAATGAATTGGTGTGGTATCCATCAGAAGTTGATGTGTCTATACGTCCGGGTTGGTTCTATCACCAAAATCAAGATGAAAAGGTAAAATCAGTGAATAAGTTACTGGATATTTTTTACTGTTCTGTTGGGAAGAATTCTTTGTTGTTGTTAAATCTACCTCCTGATAAACGTGGATTAATTCATGAAAATGATGTCTTGACACTACAAAGATGGAGAGAGAAACTAGACAAAACTTTTTCTTTGAATTTATTAAGAGGAGCTAAAGTCTTTAATGGTGGAGCTGAGATTAATAGTATTGTTTTAGTTGATGGTGAACTCAGCACATCAATAACAGTTGAAAATAAAGGAAAAAGAATTGTTGAATTTCATTTAAAAGAAGCAAAGACTTTTGATCTGGTTTGCTTGCAGGAGAATATTAATGTGGGACAGCGTGTTGAAGAATTCAATGTAGAAGCAGAAATAAATGAAAGCTGGAAAACAATTGGGACAGGAACAACTATTGGTTATAAACGTATTTTAAGGGTTGATCCTGTAACAACAACAAAATTGAGGCTTGTTATAAGTCAATCGCGATTAACACCGGAACTTTCTGAATTTGGCATCTTTAAACAAGCTGAATAGTTGAGATCAAAAAAATATTTTCTAAAGAATATCTGTGTCTATTCAGGACAACCGTAAGCAGCTGCTAATATGAAAGGAGTTAAAGGGTTTTGGTTATTTTTAATTGCTGTGTCACAAACCGACCTCAGTATTGCATAGTTTGCAGCACCTTTATTGGTTTTAAAAAACCCACTGACTTTTTGTTTTACCTTAAAATTCCTGATAGCCCTCTCAGAACCGTTGTTGCCAGAAGGGACAAGTTCATTTCTCAGGAACAAAAAAAGGTAATCCTGGTATTTTATCAACCGGTTTTGGAACGCTACTATTTTCTTGAATGATTTATCAATAACCTCATTTAGAAATTTTTCCAGCATGGTTGTTATCCGGCTTATAATGCCGGGTCCATTATTCTGGGACCGGTGTATTTTTAATGCCAGTTTAATTAACCTGGCCATTCTGCCAGACCATGTTTGATTTTTATATCTTTCAGTAAGGTATTGTAGTTCCCTTAAGATATGGGCAGTGCATATTTGGTAGGACTTTGCATTTGTTTTAAAATAAGAAGCCCAACAGTCACTTACAATTGTTGTATTCTCAAAACCTTCCGGCATCAAATCTTCAATTGCCATATATCCCCTTCTTGAATGAATACCTATAAATGTAGCCTTGTCATTTTGAAATGTCCATACCCAATGATTTTTCCCATTAATGTTTACGCTGGTTTCATCACCGCCAACGACAGGGCTATTTAAAACAGACTTTCTGATCGTTTCATACATTGGCACTAACTTATCACTTGTCTTGTCTAAAATATTTTTGATACTTCCCTGGCAGATATTCAGGCCAAATACACTCCTCAGCATTTCTTCCAGCCTTTTTTAAGGAACATATTGCCTGGCACTTAAATATGCAACCAGTGCCTGTGTGTTTTTTCCATAACTGACGGGGGCATCAACTCCTGTAGGATAACCTCCTTTTGACACACAGCCACAACTACAGGCCTTTTTGTAAACCTGGTGCTCTGTTACTGTTACTCTAATCTCTGGCATATCCACAACCTGGCGTTTCCCGAAAAGCTCAGGTTCAATCCCGGAAAGGCCATTGCCGCAACAATTACAATATGACGGATGGTGTTCTTCTGTGAAGTCAGGATCTGGCACCATCTTCATTGAACTGCCTTTATGTCCGGGCTGTCCACCAACTTTTTTCCCGCTGCTCTTTTTAAGGCTTTTGGTTTTCTTTATGTTGCCAAAATCGCTTGATGGTGGCTTACTGCTATTATTACTGTTCTTTTTGGCCTGGTAGTCTGCTAACCTGGATTTGAGTTCTTCATTCTCAGATTTGAGTCCTTCAATAACTTGCTTTAATTCATTGACCTGATTAACCAAAAAAGCAACTAGCCCGTGTATGTCTTGTTGACCTTGCATTGTATTGCACAAGTTCTATAATCCTGACAGATAGAAGCTAAAATGAAGAGATAAATATTAACATTTTTACCTGCGAAGGGCATACTTTATCAACAATAAAAATTATTTTTTAAGTTTTGGGAAAACACACTAATTTAGACCTGAATATTTACTATTTATGATGTAAAATGAATTAAGTAATTTTATTATAGAATGAGAAAAATATTGATAATACTGTTAATTGTTGTTGCATCCTGTTCACTAAAGAAACAGGGTGCTGTTGAACTTTTTGTCTCTCCATCGGGTAACGACAATAACCCGGGCACAATAGAATTGCCTTTTGCTACAGTTGAGCGAGCCCGCAACGAGGTGCGAAAATTAAAACCGGAAGACAACTCATCTATAACAGTTTTTTTTAGGGAAGGGATTTATCGCTTTTCAAAACCATTGTTGCTTACTTACGATGATTCTGGTGAGAAGGGTAAAGAGATTAAATACTCGGCTTATGAAAACGAA
>JBDLIU010000140.1:0-11733 GCA_039714715.1 Bacteroidota bacterium | reverse complement strand
GATCCAATTGATGTAGAACCATAATCTGTAAATATAACTTTAAATGACATTTTTTTCACTTTCTAAATTTTATGATTACAAAATGAAAATTAATTACTATATTATTATTTTTTAGAAAAGAGACCTGATACTTCTTCGTGAGGTCTAGGTATAACATTAACTGATATAAACTCTCCTACTCTTTTTGCTGCTGCAGCTCCTGAATCAACAGCAGCTTTTACTGCTCCGACATCGCCTGTAATTAAAACTGTTACATAGCCACCACCAATTCTTTCTTGCCCCACAAGCGATACATTGGCAGCTTTTAACATTGCGTCTGCAGCTTCGATTGATCCTACAAATCCTCTTGTTTCTATCATTCCTAAGGCTTCCTTCATCACAAACATCCCTTCTAATCTTAATTTTTTATATTGTAAATTGTTAATAAAATTAATTGACTTCTGCTTAAGAATTCAATATTTTTACAAGGTTCTGAACTCTTGAAACAACAATTTATTTAAAAATTCTAGTTTTATACAGCTATCAAGAAATAACCAATTATCTAACTTCATTTATTACTTTTTTTACTATATCTGCTACTATTCTTTCGATGTCTCCTCTTGCTATTTGAGAATTATCATTAATTGTTAAAGAATTTTGCCCATTTAATGGTTTTGGATCAGATTCGTTACATCTATCTCCTAAGCACATGCCGCATTGATTACAATCTGGATATTTCTTTCCTGATGATTGAGTAGGTATACTGGGATAACTGAATTTTTCTTGTTTTTCTGATGTTTTGTATACCATGGGTGTATCTGGAAAATATAAATCAAGTAGATTTTGAATTTCAATTCTTAACTTTCCCTTAAGGTCTGCAAGTTTTTCCAGCTGTTCACTTGGATAGCTCATTTTTGGTGGGCCCATCTCTATGCCTCTGGTATCTAAAGCTTCTTTAAAACCCTGGGGGAAATTAAATGATTTCATTTTACGTATCAGTGGTAATACAGCCATTTGGAGATTATGTGCAATATTAAAGTTTCCATCCTCAAATGCTTTCCATATACCCGTCATAAATTCAGGTAAGATTCCCGATAAAGATGTCATGCTGCCTCTTGCACCCATTAGCAGTGCCGGCAGCATTATTTCTTCAGCGCCAACCAATACTTTAAAGTTCGGATTTATCTTCTTGGTCATCTCAATCAGATTCATTACATTTATCATATTACCTGACGAATCTTTTATGCCTATTACATTTGGCATATGGCATAGCCTTTCTGCCATGGACGGAGTTACTTCATTTGCAAAGAACGGAATATTATATATGAAAATTGGAATATCCACAGATTCAGCAACTTTTTTCAAGTGTCCCTCTACTACATCTTCTGAATTTTTAAAAAAGTATGGACCGGAAAGAACTATTGCTGCGCAACCTTTATCTTTTGCATAATTTGCAAGCTCAATCGATTGTTGATAGCATGTTGCACATGTTCCAGGTATTATGTCGATCCTGCCATTTGCTTCATCTGCTACTATATCTATTAAATATTTTCTTTCGGACATATCCATGTGAACATATTCACCAACTGAAGCTACCGGAAATAACCCGTCTACCTTTTTATCAATTAAAACATTTACAAATTTTCTGACTTGTGATTCATTTACTTTGCCCTCTTTATCGAACGGGGTAACCATTGCTACAATCACCCCTTCTGGAATATGCACTTTATTGCTCCTGTCTTAATAAAGTTAATTATAGTATCAAGCTTTAACAAGGCTTTTATCTTCTAACATTTTTATCTTTTTAAAAGATAAATATTTATCAGAGCCAGAGTAAAATCTCTTCCCTTAAGGCAGTAGCCTGCAATCTTCTTCATTGAATTACAGAATGCATCAATACAAGATCCCTCAGTCTCTGACAACTTTCAGCCCATATACATGTTTGCGAAATACCCACACATATACAGCAGTTAGATTTATGATTCTATATATAATTAATGGCGTCCTTATTATTTATTATTCACTTCCAGGAAAGTGGGATGACTCTCCTAATCCTTCAGACCCCATTGCAAGATACCCACCGTCAGCAACTATGTCTGCACCGGTAATGATACTGGCATCGTCGCTAAGCAAGAATGCTGCAACAGATGCTATTTCACTGGATTCGCCGAGCCTTCTATTTAAATGAAATTTACCCCAGATAGGCTCCCATTTCTCCCTGCCCTGTCCAAGAGTAGCTTTTTTAACTTCATCCGTCCAAACCCATCCTGGACTAAGTGCGTTAACTCTCACATTTGGTGCCAGATCCATTGCAGCACATTTTGTAAGCTGACGAACAGCCCCCTTGGCTGCATTGTATGTCCACCTATTGGGCTGCGCTATGTATCCTGAAACGCTCGACATATTTACGATTGCGCCAGGGGAGTCTTTCCCCCTCAATTTTACATAATTTTGTATCATGGTGGCATAGGCAATTGGCCCAGATTTCATTGTATAAATCCATTCCTCTCTAGTTGCATCCAGTGATTTTGCAGTAAAAGGAAAAGCATTATTAATAAGATAGTCCAGTTTTCCAAATTTATTAATAGCCGTTTGCAGTGTTTTTATGCAAAAATCTTCATCAACCATATCGCCTGGCAAAAAATAAACATCCGAATATTTTTTATTTAGCATATCAAGAGCTTGGGCGCCTTTCTTCTCACTTCTACCGTTAAAAACTACTTTTACCCCCTCTTCTAAAAGCCTCTCGACACATCCAAAGCCTATGCCTCTTGACCCTCCTGTTACAACCGCAATTTTGCCTTTTAGCCCCTTCATTCTCTTTTTCCTCCTCTCAAATCTTTATATTTTTACCTGAGTATTTTGACAAAATCAAATAAATTTTATGATACTATTACGGGTATATCCATAAGTTTGCCGAATTCGATAATTTCTGCGCTTAAATCACCATAAATAACACCATTGTGATGGGGTATACCATTAGCTAAAAGTGATTCTATGAAGTTCATACTGCCATTATCCATTTTTATTGTCAGGTTGCTTCCCTTTAAATATTCATTGTTATCAATGACTTTTCCGACTCCAACATGAATAGTATATTCCCCACGAATGGAATTTATCCTGGCGACTGTAGCCACTCCACTGCGAAGTGAGGCGGTCTGTGCGAGCCCTCCAAAAGATCTTTCAATCCTGGGTTTTTTATCCGAAAGATTAAAGGGAGCATTGCCACAATGCCAGAAAAGTAGCGCATCTTTGTCCTCAATATAATTTACCAGATCTGCGAGCCATGGAGTTGTCTGTGCCATTGCATATTCCATCATAAGTGACATAGAACCACTTACATCACATTCGCATGAAGCCATTATTCCTTCCGCATTCATCCTTCCATTTGCCGGACAAACAGAAGTCTTATCCTGATCCCTCATTTCCGGCCAACAGTCTGATGCATATGCCTGAAGGCCACTTTCCTGGACCACTTTCTTAAGTGCCAGATATACTTTTGACAATCCTTTGGACTCCTCAAGATTATCCTTGCTGATATCAAATATCTTCTGCTGGGACTGCATATCTGTATCAATTTCCTTGTCAGATATCCCTTTTATAGTGTTGGAGAAGTAGTACATGGACACTTTGGTTATTGTGGAGCCAAATTTTTTCTTAATAGAAAGTTCATCAAAATCAGAGATCTCAAAACCGTCAGGACGCATTCCGATAACTCCTATAGTTGCTTCTCTCAAGTATGATATGGCTCTGACTGCACTTATAAAGACCCTGACTTTTTCTTTTACAGAACCCCTTTTTACATCACTGCCATATACAAAGCTGAATTTCTGATTAAAATTTGCAAAAATGGTTCCCTGGGGCAATACACCTACCATAGACCCGGTGAAATTATGCTTTTTTAGTGCAAATTCCTCTATCCCCCAGATAAGATAAGGTACTTCAAGATTCCTGACAATCTCGGCAGTAACTTCACCTGTGCTGAAGGTACCGTTATAAATAACAACTGCGTCCACATTTTCAGCCTTAAAAAGTTTCCACGCAGCATTTGACATGGACCTTGAATTTACTGACGGAGCAGATTCAACTATATCCAAATCCATATCCTTTTTAAGAAAATCCTTGGCTCTTGCAGCAAAATTGGTTGCAGATTTTAAGTCTTCTTCCTCGAGGAAATCAAGCGTCAAATTTACAAAACCGAACTTTAGCTTTTCCATAATAACTAATAAATCCTCTCTTTCTATAAAATCTAGCAACGAAATTCAGTTTATTAAAAAAGATATGTCTTATATCACTAAGACATATCTTTTATATCATAACAATTCAAAAAGTAATTATTACTCTACTTTTTCTGCTAGTTCAATAATACAACCCTCCACATCTATAAAAGCAATTCGCCTGGTAGGAACAGGCAGGAATGGTTCTATTACAACATTTTCTCCTTCGAGAGCTTCGTCAAGATTCTCTACAAGAAAAGAAATGTGTATTTTTTCGAGCACAATTGGAGAATAAGTACAGCCTTCTTCGGGTCTTAGATACTCAATGAAATATTTAGTTTTTGCAGGATCTGTTAAAAAACATTTAGCTTCTGCCATATAAATCTCGCCTTCCTGTTTGTTCTTTGTAGGCACACCAATATGGTCAAACTTATAAGTAATATCTTTTTTCATTTAAATACTCCTATCTTATATTTTATCTAAATTAATTATTATTCGACGCACTTTTTACTGTTGTCCAAAATTGCCCGATATACCACTTCCTTTTATATTTAGAACTTCTTTTTACTTTTTAATAAATACTCCTTTCTTACTGTCTATATCAAAAAATCCTATATCCTATATCCTTCCTTAATCATATCCATATCAACGTTTTTGCAATCATCAATCAGAAATATTTTACCTAGAGTCAATATCATTATCTTGTCAGCTATCTCAAGCGCCTTCGCGGCATTTTGTTCAGATAATATTACACTGACATCCTTCTTTTCATGTATCTCTTTTACTTTCTTAAAAAAACTATCAACATATTTGGGAGCAAGTCCTGAAGTAGGTTCGTCAAGCAGCAACAGCTCCGGATCCTGCATAAGTGCGATTCCGACTGCAACCATCTGCGCTTCACCGCCGCTTAAGCTGCCGGCTTGCTGGTTTATCCTATCGCGAATATCAGGAAAGACTTCAAAGACTTCTTCCATTGTTTCTTTTTCAGGCCTTTTACTGAGTAAACCGCCTAAAGAAAGGTTCTCCCGTACGGTCAGACTTGGAAATATCTGTTCTTCCTGGGGTACATAAGCCAAACCTTTTGCAGAAATCTGGAAAGGAGTCGAATTTGAGATATCCTCATCTTTGTAATAGATTTCCCCGGTTTTAAGACTCAATACCTTGGCAATTGTCTTCATCAGTGTACTTTTGCCCGCACCGTTGGCACCAAGTATTGCATATATCTCATGTTTGACTTCAAAATTAAGGCCTTGCAGTATGGTAATCTCGCCATATCCGCTTCTTATATCATTTACTTTAAGCATCGCCTTCCCCCATGTATTTTTTTACAACCGTTTTATGCTTCCTTACTTCATCAGGAGTACCCTGAATAAGTATCTCTCCTTCTGCCATAAAGTAGACATTTTCGCAAACTTCCCATATGAGGTCTAAGTTATGTTCCACAATCAGTATTGACATTCCCTCTTCAGAAGTTTTTTTCCTCAAAAGAGCTACCACAAGATCAATCTGGTCATGAGGCAGGCCCGAGGTGGGTTCGTCCATAAGAATGACCTTCGGCTTAAGAAGCAGGCAACGGATAATATCCAGCAGCTTTTTTTCGCCGGCAGAAAGCGCATGCCCGTCCGGGTTTTCAAAACGGAAGTAATCCAGGTATTCTTCCATTTCTTGTTTTGCAGCTTTCCTTAATTTATTTTCACTGAAAATACTGTAGAACCTTTCATATGCTGGAGTTGCAAGTGAAAGAAGCATTGAGTCTCTTATGGTAAGGGTCAGGAAATCCTGGATTATCTGGTTTGTCCTTACCATGCCCAGCCTTGAGATCTGGTCGAAGCTTTTTGCTGATATATTCGTTTCTTTTCCATTTGAATAATAAAAAACCTGGCCCTGGTCCATTTTTAACTTATGGGTTATTAAGTTTATCAAGGTAGTTTTGCCTGCACCGTTAGGGCCAATAAGCCCTTCAATTCCGTGTGTGCCCATTGTCAGGTCCTTTATATCAACTACTTTTCTTCCCCCGAAACTTTTTGTTACATTTTTTAAGTGAAGTTTTTTCTCCTGCAATTTTAACCTTCCTTTTTCTCAAGTTTGCCGGTGTTTTTAAAAAATCCGCTTCTGTCTCTGGTTCCAAGTATCCCCGAAGGCCTGAACATTAGAACAAGCATCAAGGTTAATCCATATACCACGTATTTGAGACTAGCAACCAGGATAACATATTGTACTGGAATTGGAATTAATGCTTCGACAATAATATCAAAAAATCCAATGGTAACCAGTATCCCTACAAGCCCGCCAAATAATCTTTTTTGTGATCCCAGAATCAGGGCTATCCATATAGTAAAAGTAAGTTCCGGGCCCATGAATTTTGGAAATAAATAGGTGTATAATGGAACAGTTATTGCTCCAAAAAGTCCTGCCAGGGCAGATGTAAATGTAAAGATAATAGTCTTCTGGCGGAAAGTTGGTTTGCCCAGGCTTTGTGCAAGAGGCTCATTATCCTGGATACCTATAAGCAATCTTCCATAAGGAGCTGCACCAAGTCTGCCTGCGTAAAACATTAAGATAGCTGTAAGCAAAAAAATCAGTAAAAACCATGCAATATAATTATATCTTCCAAGATCAAATGGAAAACCTACTGGACCACCTCCTAGCACACCACCGGTCAGCCATTTTTCCGATATTATCAAAAACTCCACAATCAAATGAAAAGCAAGGGTTGCCACTAAAACCGATGAGGGTTCAAGATTAAGGATAATACGGCCCAGAAGCATGGAGATGATACCCGTTAAAACAGATGCCAGTATTACTGCAGGGAAATATGGAATATTAAAATTCAATACTATTAATAAGCATGCATACATTCCAAAACCCCAGAAACCTGCAATTCCAAAATTTACTATACCTGTGAGGCCAAACTGAATATGCAAAATGGTCGCAAGCGCTGTATACATTAAAATAAACGAAAGCATATGTATAAAATAACCAGAAAATAATAGATCCATATTTTATGCCCTTACCTTTCTGAATCTTAAAATCAAAATAAAGATTACTAGCAATAATATTACTCCGTATAATGGTTTTGATACAAGTGTTACAGCTGTTGTGATCATACCAACAAATGCCCCTACAACCAAAGCTCCCCTTACACTTCCTATGCCACCTACTATTGCTATCATTATTATAATCAAAACATGATTAAATCCTATCAAAGTGTTGATCCAAGTGAAAACACCGGAAAATACACCCGCAAGTCCTCCTACAGCTCCAGCAAGAAACCAGACAATGATCGATACTTTTAGAGGGTTGATGCCGCTTGTCATTGCAAGGTTTTCATTATCCGCCAGAGCCCTCATTACCATTCCATAATTGGTTTTGTACATAAATAAAGTAAATACTAATGCTATGATGAGAGCCACTCCCAAGCAAATCAGCTGGGTGCTGGTTATTCCCATACCAAAAAACGATAAATAGGCTGGTTTGGGAATAACATAACTAAAAATCTGATTAGTGAATCCCGCGTTAAGCGAAAATCTGATAAAAAAGGCCAAGCCTACAGAGAGTATTACCAATTCAGTCTTATCCATTCCCTTCCTCATAGCAGGCCTGAACAAGATTAGGTATGTCAATACACTTACTATTCCTGATATAAGTACTGAGGGAATCATAGAAACATAAATATTCCAGCCTAAAAAGGTATTTAATGTCACTGCTACATATGCCCCCACCGTCATATTTTCTGCATAACCAATATTCAAAAATCCATTAAGGCGGTATATCATTGTAAAACCTATAGCCGCTATCATAAGGGGCGCTGCTTCAAGTAGCCCTACTAATACGGTACTCTTCAGGAAGTCTAAAAAAACCATTCCCTTTCCTTTCTAGGTATATATCACTATTTATACTTAATGCTATTGCTTCTGAACCTTAAATTTTTATTAACTTTATTTTCAAATAGTAGCCTCTTCACAGTATGATTCCGCAACCGATCCCGAATCACATTCTGGATTCGGCTACTATTTGATTTACTGTTTACTATTACAACAGAATTAACATCGAACTTAGTCAAAAATATTTCTAATTACCATATACAGCAATATGAGCATTCCTTGCTGTCAGGTATAAATATTTTTGATTAGTCTAATTCAACATCTTCTATTGCAACCCCTAGATCCAGAACAATTTTACCTTCAATTACTTCTATTCTCTCCGAAGCCACAAGGTCATTCCACACAAATACACCCCAAGATCCAGAACAAACTCCAGTAGCCGAGTAATCCATATCACCCGTAACTCCCATGTAGTCTATCTCTTCTCCTGCTTCAAGTGCATCAAATCCTTCTTTGTAAGTATAAACTTTCTTACCCGGGCCCATCGCTACTGCACGGTAAGCAGGGACCAAATCTACTACCTTTGTTGATTGGGCTTTCTTTATAGCCAGCGCAGAAAGATTTATAGAATCATAAAACTCCTGGGTTAAAGCGAGGGAAGCATCATTATATTGATAACATTCCTCACAGTTATTCCATGATTCTTCATAGAAGTCCCATGCAGGTGATTCTGCATAGGTGAAACCAACAACTTCTACTAACTCGTGTTGTCCCATTGCTTCTAAGGTTGCAGTCGTGGGAAAATCTGGTAAATTCCAATCGCTGGGACCAAAGAACATTTTGGACATGCCTAATTCTGCAGCGGCTTTAACAATTATGCCGCCATCTGTAGAATCACCAAATATTATTATAGCATCAGGATCTAACTGCTGCAGCTTAGCAACTTCAGCTCTGTATGTCCCTTCAGGCTCTACGTCTATTACTTCTAATACTTCTATCTCCAAAACCTTACATGCTTTTACTGCCGCGTCTTTCTGTTTCTGATAACCATCAATTTCAATTCCTATCACAACAGCAGTCTCTGCTCCTCTTGTTTTAGCAACATGTGCTGCTGCCTGACCCTGGTCTGCATCCTGAGGAGCTGCTCTAAAGATAGGTTCTTCTAATGTGCCACCATATTGTGTATCAATACTGCCGCCATGCACTGAAGGCAAAAAAGGTTTGCCATTATCAGCGATATGTTGCATAAGCCAGTCACGATAGGTCAAGTACTCCATTCCTACGTTCATCAGCAAATCAACTTGTTCAATATCAACAAGCTGCCTCATTGTGGTGCCTTCTCCAAGTTGACCTTGATCAACACTTATGTATTCTATTTCTCTACCGGCAATAGGCGGATTTGCATTTACAAATTCCAATGCATGGATGCAAGCTTGATCTAACTGCTCACCAATATGAGCGTATGGACCAGTGAAAAAGTTTGCATGTCCCAATTTGATTGGTCCTGCTTCAGCTTCCTCTTCTTCAGCTGGAGCTTCCTCTTCAACTTCAGCTGGAGCTTCCTCTTTTTCGGCTGGAGCATCCTCAGCAACTTCGGCTGGTTTACATCCTGCAAGGCCCATGGTAAGGACCACGGCAAAGCACAAGATGCACATAAAAATCAGCTTTAATTTTCTCATTTTCGCTCATCCTTTCCTTAAATTACATTTACTCTTTGATTCTCATGACCGTAAAATATTGTATTTATTTTACTAATCATTTAGAATCCTGTTAGGGTTTGTGTTGGGTGATTTTACCCCAATACAAATCCTGCCCTTTCTTTAATTTTTATTTTGTCACACCTCCTATCAATAAAAGTATCATTAACAGACGTATGAATTTCACCTCCTTTTCTCTGCTAAGCTTTAAAATATTATTTATAATATTTCAAAACTTCATTATTTCTTTAATTCTAATTTTCTTGCTTTAGCTGCAAAATTTTTATTTAATCAAATCAATCGTTGCCTTGCAAAATGCCGGCAGATCATCAGGCATCCTGGAACATACAAGATTTCCGTCCACTACTACTTCCTGATCAAGGTAATTACCCCCGGCATTTATTAAATCTGTAGCCAGACTCGCCCAGCATGTAACATTTTTTCCTTTGATTATGTCAGCTTCTACCAGCATATGGGCGGCATGACATATTGAAGCTATGATTTTTGAAGAATTAAAAGCATCTTTAACTATTTTTACCATAGGCTTATTAAGTCTCATTAAATCCGGAGCATATCCACCAGGAATTATTACGGCTTCAATTTCATCAATATTGACATCTTCCAGTGCAAGTGTTGATTTTAAAACTAAACCAAATTTACCCTTATATTCCTTGTTTTTTTCAGGTCCTACTACTTCAACATTAAAACCTGCTTCAATAAACCTATAATAGGGATAGATCACCTCTTCATCTCTGTGGCCATTTTCTATTAACAATAAGACTGTTTTAGACATTTTTTGCCTCCTTATTACGATAGTTTATAATTTTGTTTAATCCGTTCACCATGCTTAACATTAAATTAATATTCACTATGGGTAATATAAAATTCTTAAACTAACTCCTTTACCAGAGAGAATAGCCCCCATCAGCTACAACAAGACTTCCGCAGAAATAACTTGCGGCTTGAGAAGCCAAAAATACACAAATGCCCTTAATTTCAGCCGGATCCGCCATTCTTTTCTGAGCAGTCCTAGAACTCCAATGTTCCAGATATTTTTTATCTGCTGCTTTAAGAAGAGCTGTACTCATATATCCTGGTAAAACTGCATTTACACGAATATTATATGGAGCCCATTCAAGGGCCAGGCATTTTGTTAGCATATTAACTCCACCTTTTGAAGCATTATAATGACATTGCTTCTGGGGAGATTGGCATATCATAGAAGCGTTTGAAGAAACGTTAACTATACTTCCTTTTCTTTTTTTTATCATCTCTCCACCAACATACTTGCAACAGATAAAAACACCAGTAACATTAACATCGATTACTCTTTTCCATTCTTTAACTTCCAAATCCTCCGCAGGTGTCCAGCTACAAACTCCGGCGTTGTTTACAAGAATGTCTATTTTCCCGAACTCTTCCATCGTTGTCTTGACTAGCTGCTTAACATCGTCTTCTTTTGTTACATCACCATCAACGACTATTGCTTTTCTGCCTATCTTTTCAATCTCGGCACCAGTTTCTTTCTTTGCTTTTTCAGCGGAAGTACCAAACATTACAATATCTGCCCCGGCTTCTGCCAGACCTATTGCTATTTCTCTTCCCAATCCCCTGGCAGCTCCTGTTACAATTGCCACCTCATCCTTCAGTTCAAACAACGATAAAACACCCATTTTCTTTACTCCTTTATAGGTATTTTACTGATTCCGAGTTCGTCTGCCATCTTTCCTTGAAAAATCTTTTCGCCCGGGCTTAAAGCACCCTGCAAGATAAATTCTTTTATTCTGTTATATGCTAAATCCCTGAGTGTAGAATTATTTATTTGTTTGCCCTTAAGCGTGTTCATAGAATTATTAACTTAATTATACAATATATAAAATATACATTATATTTTATAAATTGCAATAGGAAAAATTACAAGTGGTTAGATGTTCTCCAGAAGATCTTATGGATTCAGAAACTTTGAAAATTACAGGCATAGGATCAAAGCCTTATGCTGTTAGAGAGCGGGTCGTC
>JBDLIU010000139.1:0-11766 GCA_039714715.1 Bacteroidota bacterium | reverse complement strand
GCATAGTAATGTGTCCATATCATACGCAAAGCTTAAATATGCACGAGAGACAGACCAAAGTAGTGAAATATTCAAGGAATTCGATTTGCAGGTGAAGGGTAGTGGAGGTAATGTAATCGAGTTTCTCAATACAACAAGTGAAAGCAAGGTGTATGATATAACTGACCCTGTGAATGTTGGCTTAATTACTGATACTGATGCAGTTTCTAACACAATAACTTGTGGTTTTGAAGATGCTACTCAAAATCGTAAACTGGTAGTGGGATCTGCCAATACTAACTTTAAACTTGAAAAAGTTGGAAAATTCAGAGAGATTAATCCAGCTGATCATAACTATATTATTATTAGCCATAAATCCTTAATGCAACCTGCAGGAGGTGCATCAGATGCAGTTAGGGCCTATGCCGGATACCGAAATTCTGCTGAAGGAGGAGAATATGATACTTTAATTGTAGATATCGACCAGCTTTATAACCAGTTTAGTTATGGAGAGGTTACACCAGTAGCCATATATAATTTCATGGAGTATATGGTTAAACTTGGTAATCCCAGGTTTTTGTTCATAATTGGCAAAGGCCTTGATGTATCGTTTAAATATCATAGGAGTGACCCTGCTGCTTTTACCTATCATGATCTTGTGCCTACAGCAGGATCACCTGGATCTGATCTTCCATATACAGCAGGTTTAGATGGAACCACTTATGAAAACTCAGTTCCAACAGGTCGCCTAAGTGCATCATCACCACAAGAAGTTGTTGATTATCTGAATAAGGTGATTGAAATGGAATCTACGCCTTATGATCAACTTTGGCGTAAAGATATTTTACATCTAAGTGGAGGCAACTCATTGGATGAAATTGATGATTTTAAATCATATGTTAGAGGCTTTGAGGCAATAGCTGAAGATTATTATTTTGGAGGTAATGTTTCAACAGTATCCAAGTCCACAACGGCACCTGATGAGTTTATTAATGTCTCTGAAGAAATTAGTAACGGACTTAATCTGATTACATTTTTCGGTCATTCATCATCCACTGTTATTGATATTGATATTGGCGACCCTTCAGATCATAATAACCAGGGCAAATATCCTCTAATATTGATGAATGGGTGTAATACCGGCAATATTTTTAGTAAGACCCTCACTTTTAGTGATGATTGGGTTCTAGCTCCCAATAAAGGAGCTTTTGCAGTAATAGCTCATACATCATATGGATTTCCCGGATTATTAAAATCTTGGACTGACAACTTTTATAACCTGGCATATGGCGATACAGTTTATATTAATAAATCGATCGGGGAGATTCAAAAAGAAACGAGTCGTAAAGAACTTGAAAATGTAACAGATCCTCCCAACACCCTTATTGCGCAGGTACAACAGATGGCTTTGCAGGGAGATCCTGCAATTAAATTGTTTGACACCTCATTGCCGGACTATGAGTTTAAGTCAGAATATGTTGAGGAAGTTAGTTTTACTAATGGGCCAATCACTTCCTCTTCCGATTCATTTGCCCTTTCGATTACTGTTCCTAATTATGGTGCATATGTGCCTGATAGCTTAGAGGTTTTTATCGAAAGATCGTTGGTAGATGGTACAGTATTAGACTCTTTAACTATTAAGTTCTCTCCAGTACGATACATGGATACCTTACTTTTTACATTAAACCATGTACCCAATAGTGCCGGAATTAATCGATTTTATATAAAATTAGATCCGGGTGGTAAAATTGAGGAACTTGATGAAAATAATAATGAGGGCTATTTTTCTTTCACTATTCGAAGTGCAGGTACAATAAACCTCTTGCCATTAGATTTTTCAATTCAATCTGAGCAGGCTTTAGATTTTATGGTTCAATCCGGGAACCTTTTAGATGGTACACGAGGATACACATTAGAGTTAGATTCTACTTTTTTATTTTCTGGTGAATATACAAAAAGGCCTCCCGATAAGTTAGAGGCTCAGCCGGTAACATGGGGTTTAAGTATTTTATCATTAGATAGCATTGCATACTATTGGCGATCCAGATATGCGGTACCGCAGGGCAATGAGACAGATGAATGGTCGAACTCATCTTTTACCTACATTACAGGTGCTCCGGAAGGTTGGGCCCAGGTGGAATATCATCAGATGATTAATAACAAGTTGGATGGTTTGGTAGCTAATGAAGGTGCACGAACATTTGATTTTAAGACGGTTGAATTACCAATTGAAGTAAAGGTTCATGGGGCCAATTATACTGTTGATGCTTACCAGCACACTGAGCTATTAATTGATGGGCTACCCTTTATCTATCCGGGAAGTTTCACAATGTGTGGGAATAATCAGCTTCATATTGTAGCATTTAGCCAGAAAAATGCTGCTCCTTATGCACCAGTATATGGAATTCAAATTGACCCATGGACTTGTGGACGTTCTCCACAGGTAATAAATTCATATCCGGCTGGAAAAACATTAGATGGTATACTTGATTCTATCGCCAGTGGTGAAAAAGTTCTTATTTTCACTACGGGTAGCTTTGATTTCAATTCGCTTACCTCTTCTCAGATAACCAAACTGGAGGAGCTAGGAGCTGATGCCACCGTATTGAGTGCTAAACAGCCAAATGAGCCCTACATTCTGGTAGGTCATAAAGGTGCTGGAGCATCCAATGCTATTGCAGAAATTATTGCTGATCCTGGATCTTCAACACCAATCGATGAACAAACGATCTCTTATGCAGGTGATGTTGTTGGCACATCGGAATCTGGCAAAATGGTAAGTCCATATATTGGACCTGCAAACAGTTGGGATACGCTTTATTTAAGAATGAAACCCGGTAATTCAGGTGATAGCCATTATTTGAATATCTACGGTAAAGGTTTTGATGGAGTAGAGCACCCATTGAAAAGTAATATTCTTGATGCTGTAACAAACTTAGCTAGTATTCCAAATGTCAACAACTATCCATATTTAAAATTGGAGATTAATGTCAGTGATACTGTTAACAGGACTGCCCCGAAACTTGATAAGTGGCTGGTAACCTATGGCGTGCCCCCAGAAGGAATTATTTCATATCTTGATAACTCTAAGGGAACAATGCCAGTAACGCTGGAGGAGGGAGATTCATTAACAACGCGTTTTATCTTTCGAAATATTTCAGATAAGGATTTTATGGATTCACTTACTGTAAGGTATAGCATCATAAATCATGATCAGAATATTAAAACTCCTCCTGTAGAATTTCTTATTCCTCCATTAGCATCAAATACAAGTGATACAATTCCAATAACTATTGACACAAAGGGATTTGTAGGTAGGAATAGCATGGAAGTCTTTGTGAATCCATTTATAGTGCCTGAGCAGATATATAAGAATAACCAGATTATTCTTCAGGATTATTTTACAGTTACAAAAGACGCAACCAATCCTCTTCTTAATGTAACATTTGATGGGGAGTATATTTTTGATGGAGATATAGTTTCTCCCAATCCTCATATCAGAATAGAAGTAGATGATGATAATGAGTACTTGCTCAAATCCGATACATTGGGCGTAGATATTTTCCTGAAAAAGCCATGTGAAGGTTGCTTGGCAGAAAGAGTTTCTCTTGCTGGTAATGAAATTACATGGAGTGCAGAAACTGAAACTGAAGCATTTATTGTTAATTATACGCCTCAGAACCTGGAAGATGGCATGTATGAACTTTCTGTACAAGCTGAGGATGCGAGTGGTAATAAATCGGGAGCAGAGCCTTATAAAATTCACTTTGAAGTAATTAATAAATCAACGGTAACTAATTTTTACCCATATCCAAATCCATTTTCAAGCAGTGTAAGGTTTGTTTTTACACTAACCGGGAATGAAATTCCTGATGAGATTATGATCCGGATTTTTACCGTATCAGGTAGGGTGGTGCGAGAGATTACCCAGGATGAACTTGGCTTGTTAAGAATAGGTAATAATATTACGGATTATGCCTGGGATGGCAGGGATGAATTTGGGGATCAGCTGGCTAATGGAGTTTACTTGTATAAAGTTTATATCCGTATTGATAGTGAGGATGTTGAATTTAGACAATCAGCAGGAGACCGTGGATTTGAGAAAGGATATGGTAAACTTTATTTATTAAGGTAAAATAAATTATCGCCGCTTATCCTTTTAGCTTTCATCTTCGTTAAAACTTATGATAATTTTGCAGCGTCATAAACCCAGAAAGGATTGATTGTGAGAATCGGCATATTATTTTTATTAATAACCATATCCGTTTCAGGATTAGCACAAAAGCTGGTGGTTCGGGATGCTTCTACATTAAAATGTATCCCCGATGTCTTGGTATTTAGCCAAAAGGCATCAGGAATCACCAATCTTAAAGGTGAAGTGCCATTAGCCTCATTCAACAATGGTGATTCTCTCTATTTCCAGCATCCCGGTTATAATACGGCATCGATGGTTATTAAGTCAACGGATGAAAGTATTGAATTTATGCTCATTGAGAAGAGTATCAAACTGGATGAGGTGGTTGTTTCTGTTAGCCGGTGGGCCGAACTGGAATCAGAGTTCCCGAACAAGGTGGTGGGTGTAACTGTAAAAGATATTGAATTCAATAATCCACAAACAACTGCTGATGCTTTAACCAATACAGGTGAAATCTATGTGCAAAAAAGTCAGCTTGGTGGTGGTAGCCCCATGATACGAGGATTTGCAGCCAATAGAATATTACTTACGATTGATGGAATCAGGCTCAACAATGCGATTTATCGATCCGGTAATTTGCAGAACATCATTTCTATCGATGCTAACAGCATTGAACGCACTGAAGTGATTTTTGGTCCCGGGTCAGTACAATATGGTAGTGATGCCCTTGGTGGAGTCGTAAACATGATGACTTTTTCAACAAAACTATCAAAGGATGAGCCGGTCTTAAATGGAAGTGGATTTCTTAGATACTCTACTGCCAATAATGAGAAGACAGCCCATGTCGATCTTAATTACTCAGGAATCAATTTCGCTTCCATTACCAGCATGAGTATGAGCAACTATGGTGATCTGCTAATGGGAAGGTTTGGCCCGGATGAGTATTTGCGTTCTGAGTATTCAACCATAATTAATGGTATTGACAGTGTTGTTCAAAATAAAAATAGCCGGAAGCAGGTTAGCACAGGGTTTTCCCAAATGAGTTTTATTCAGAAGTTTAGATTTAAGCTTTCGGATTACCTGGAATCAGAAGCAGGGTTTTATTATTCTTCTACTAATAATATTCCTCGGTACGACCGACTGATCCAGCAAAGAGGTGGGGCCTTACGTTATGCTGAATGGTATTATGGCCCTCAAGAATGGTTGATGGGAAAGATTGATCTTGCCTATTCAAAGGAAAGTTCCTGGATGCAATTGGCAAAGCTTCAATTAGCATATCAGAATGTAAAGGAAAGCAGGCATGATAGAAATTTTGGATCATCTACAAGAAGAAATCGCTACGAAGAAGTTAAAGTGTTTACTGCTAACCTGGATTTCACCAAACCATTAAGTGAAAAACACCATCTGTATTATGGGTTTAATGCAGGGTTTAATGTGGTTGGCTCTACTGCTAATGAACTTGACTTGACTTCTGGAGTTCAGAAAAACTCTGCTACACGATATCCGGATGGTTCGGTTTATAACAATTATGCTGCATACTTTAATTATGAGTTTAAACACTCTAAAAAGCTTAATTTCTTGACGGGAATACGTTATAGCCAATTTAAATTGCAAGCCGATTTTGATAATACATTTTATCCGTTTCCATTTTCAAGTACAGAATCAAGTCCTGGGGCACCCAGTGGTAGCATTGGTCTGGTATTAAATCCTACAGAGAAAACCACATTCCAGGCTAACCTATCTTCAGCATTCAGGGCACCCAATATTGATGATATTGGAAAAGTATTTGATTCTGAACCGGGGAGTGTAGTTGTACCTAATCCTGATTTAGAACCTGAATATGCTTATAACCTCGATATTGGTATTCATCATAGTTTTAACGAAACTATCAAGCTGGAATTTACAGGTTTCTATACCTACCTGGATAATGCGATGGTAAGGAGAGACTTTGCATTTAATGGTCAGGACTCAATTCTTTATGATGGTGAGATGAGCAGGGTTCAGGCACTTGAAAATGTAGGGAGTGCTTACCTGTATGGTTTTAACACTAAACTCTTTGTTGACTTTAATGAAAACTGGTCATTAACGAGTACATTTAATTATGTTACAGGCCAGGATGATGAACAATTACCTCTTAGGCATGTAACACCGGCTTTTGGCAATACACATGTATTATACAAACACAATCGTTTAAAAGTCGACCTCTATGCGATGTATAGCGGTGGTTTTAAGTTTGAGCAGCTAGCACCTGATGAGCAGGGGAAACCTCACTTATATGCGATTAATGAAAATGGATTACCCTATTCACCTTCCTGGTATACTTTCAATCTTAGGTCGTCCTGGCAAATATCATCTTATATTCAATTCAACTTTGGTGTTGAAAATATTCTAGACAATAGGTATCGAACCTATTCATCTGGATTAGTCGCCCCGGGAAGAAATTGGTTATTGGGAGTTAGGAGCTATTTTTAATTTAGAAATATGAAAATTAAAAAAAAGATAATTCTCTTAATGCTATTATTGGTAATAGTTTTACCAATTATTGTATTAGCAATCTCAATAAGCTTTGAGAATAGTAAATTCGAAGAATGGATTGTAGAAATGAAAAGTGAAGAGTTGATTCCCGTTAAAATTACCACACCAGTGGAACATAAGATTTATGAAACCAATGGCTATGGCATTCATTACTATGTATCAGGACAGGAGCATGAAGAAGCAATAATTTTCCTTCATCCTGCATTTTCTGATCATCAGGCATTTGACTTGCAGGTAGACTATTTTTCAAAATCTTATAAAGTAATTTCTCTTGATATGATTGGTCATGGTAAATCAAAAGCTGGGAAGTCGAAAGATAAAATAGATGCTTCTGCTGATCATATAAAAGAGATTATGGAACTTGAAGGGATTGAGAGTGCTCATCTTGTTGCTGTGTCTATGGGCACGTTGATTGCTCAATATTTTGCTCTACAGCATCCGGATATGATAAAATCGGTTACTGCTTTGGGCGGATACAATATCAATGAATCAAACAAAGAGGTTGAGAAAGCACAGAGGAATTCAAACCTGTCTTTGATGGCTCGTGCGATTTTGTCAATGAAATCCTTCAGGCAGAAAACTGCTAAAATGACTTGTGAAAGTGAAAGGGGGCAGGCTTTGTTTTACCTGTCATCTGGCGATTATGAAAGGAAGTCATTTATGGTTATGCAGGGATTTCAAAATATAATAAAGGACAGACCACAAGCTGAAATATCTTATCCATTGCTAATCATGGTCGGAGAAAAGGATATTGATCTTGCACTTAAGATGAGTAATGATTGGCATAAGGCAGTTGCCATAAGCCAGTTTGAAGTAATAAAAAGTGCTGGTCATTGTGCGAATATGGATCAGCCCAAAGAGTTTAACTTTATTGTAGCAGATTTTATTAGCCAGGAAACGATTAACAATTAACTTCATGAAAATGGATATTGCTTGTTGCCTTGAAGGCGATTTTTAGAGCTATTATGTAACAAAATATTATCTTCTGAAATATTGTATTATATCTTGACTATTGCCAATACTTGGCTATATTTACTATAACAAACTAACTGACCAAAATCATATGACCAGGCGACAGAAAGCAATACTGTACCTTACATACCTAATTGTTTATTCAGATGGCGAATATGATGAATCTGAGAAAAGTGCGGTTGATTATATTCGATCTCAGGAGGGGGTGTCTGATGATGATTATCAACAATTTCTGATTGATGTACAGAATATATCTGAGAGAGAGTTGTATGAACGTGCTATGGCTATGATTGACGAATGTCCTAGTCATGAAGATAAGTTAAGTGTTTTTGTTTGGTTGTATAAACTTTCGGAGGTCGATGGTACTGTTCATGCAAAGGAGGTGCGATTTTTATTATACTCACTTAAGAAAGTAGGAGTTGATTTTGAGGAAGTTAAAGAAGCATCTGATAAAGTACCCCCTATTACTATATAAGAAATCCTTTTTAGTTCGTTATTAGAATAATTTAATAAGGGAAAATGTTGAAAGACTTACCTGATCTGGTAAAATCTGGTATTATCACACAAGAGTCGTCTGATAAAATAAGGGATTATTATTTAGACAAAAAGAAGCCCAATACAACACGACTTTTTATTGTTTTTGGTATTCTGGGGGCCATTCTAATTGGTCTTGGAATAATATTAATAATCGCCCATAATTGGGATGATTTTTCTAAACTGACAAAAACTTTCTTTGCTTTTCTGCCTCTTATTATCGCACAAATTATAGCAGGCTTTACAATTCTAAAAAAGTCAGATAGTATTTCCTGGAAGGAGAGTAGTGCAATTTTGGTATTCTTCACAATTGGGGCAAGTATATCAATGGTTAGCCAGATTTATAATATTCCCGGAGATATTAGCTCATTTTTATTAACCTGGATGGCTCTGGCATTTCCGCTTATTTATTTGCTGAATTCCTCTACTGCCTCCTTACTCTTCATAATTGGGATAACCACTTATGCTTGCCAGACTAGCTACTGGACTTATCCATCATCTGATTCGTATTCATACTGGCTGATGATTGCTGGAGTGTTTCCCTATTATTATAAATTATTAAAGAAAGTGCCTGGAAGTAATTTTGTGATATTCCATAATTGGTTGATTTCTCTTTCAGTAGTAATTGTTTTAGGAACACTGGCAAATGATTTGGAGGATCTGATGTTTATTGCCTATATGAGTTTGTTTGGACTACTATACCTCATAGGAGATCAGAAGGCATTTTTAAACCAGCATATTATTAAAAATGCTTATAAGCTTATTGGATCTCTGGGTACAATAATCCTGTTATTGTTTTTGAGTTTCAACTTTTATTGGGAAGAGATGAATGTTGATAAATTACTTTTCAGTAACCTGGTAATTTCACCGGAATTTTACATCTCCCTGTTGATCTCATTATCTGCAATTGGGCTGATAATGAAGATTAAGCTTAATAGTGTTAAAAATCTTAACCCAATTTCACTGGTATTTATTCTGTTTATTCTAACCTTTACCGTTGGCGTTGCATCTCCTGAAATTGCAGTGATCCTAATTAATCTTTCAGTATTTATTATTGGTATTTTAACCATAATCAATGGCGTTGAAAGAGACCATTTAGGCTTGTTGAATTTCGGTTTGTTAATGATAACTGCCTTGATAATATGCCGGTTTTTTGATACCGATATAAGCTTTTTCATTAGAGGGGTTTTATTTGTGGTTGTCGGTGCAGGATTTTTTATGGCAAACTACTGGATGTTAAGAAAAAGAAAGACAAATGAATAAGAAGAAAATTTTATTTCTGTTGTTCGTTTTAGTCGCATTGGCTCAGCTATATGTTCCTGCCAGTATGATTATTATCAGAGAAGAGGTATTAGATACGGGCACAGAATATAAATTTAAAATTCGACCGGTTGATCCTAATGATCCATTCAGAGGTAAGTATATTACTTTATACTTTGAAGAAAATACTTATGAAATTGATAGTTCAGAAACCTGGGAAACAGGTGAGAAAATCTATGTGTCATTAATAAAGGATAATGAAGGATTTATGAAGATTCATAGTGTTTCAAGATCTGCACAATCAAATAATGTAGATTTTATCGAAGCAAAAGTTGATTATGTTTCTACTTATGATATTCCACATGAATTAGTAATAGAATACCCTTTTAATAGGTATTACATGGAAGAATCGAAAGCACCAGTAGCTGAAACGGTTTATTTTGAAGCATCACAAGACACAAGTCAGGTAGCCTATGCTTTGGTATATATTAAAAAAGGAGAGGCTGTATTAAATGGTGTATTTATTGATGATCAACCAATAGAGGAAATAGTGGAATCAGCAGTAAACTTGGAGAAATAATTGCTTTATTGTATTTCACATTATTTCAGGAATTCAAAATTATCCTTGTACCTTTCCAACCACATTAAGTAATTTTTTGTCTAACCAATAAAAAAGATGAGTAGAATTTTACTTTTTGTCGGGTTAATTTTATATGTGGGATGTGCATCTGATATTGCGCTTGGTTATCCTTCTTGTATTAATGATAAAATAAAGGATTTTAGGAACTCAGCAGTCTGTGAAACAGGCAGAGAGGTGTCGAGCTACATGTTCCAGGGAGATACAGTTTACGTATTTTCTCCAGGTACATGTGGGGCTGATCTTTCTTCTGGAGTTTATGATTCAGATTGTAATGAGATTGGTTTCTTAGGAGGTTTTATTGGAAATACAGTTATTAATGGTGATAATTTTACAAAAGCGGAATTTATTGAAACAATTTGGTCAGATTAAAGAACATCTGAAGTTCGTATATTATTTTTACCTTTAATTCGTTATAATCTATATAACATTTCCCGTCATGAAAACTCGAATATTGTTTATCTTTTTAATCACTTTAGGGATTAATGGGTGCGATAAGGTTAGAAATAAAAGTTATAATGCCACATTTCCTCCATATCCTACCAATTTAACTGAGATCAATAGTGAGTATGATGATTATAATTCTACCAGCCCTGTTGCTGGAGAAACAGTACCACTATGTTTTTCATCTACTAGAAAAAGTGGAGGCGAAAACTTTGATCTGGTATACAAACTAGTGAATTTTTATTTTATGAGAGATGAAGGGATCTTAAATATTCATGAGAACACATCAGGCAACCTGGATGTTTATACAAGAAACCAAAATATTAACAATGCTACTTTTTATGCCAATACACCTTTTAATGAGCTTGGCCCTTATTTAATCCCAGGACCGATGATAACGGACCCCCGGATTAACACCTATATACTTATGTTTTCGAATAATGTAAATGGTCATCAAGATATTCAGTTTACCGAAAACCTGGTCGATGGTGTTTATGGTCTTGCCAAGCCAGTTGCTTTTTTAAATTCTGAGTTTGATGATGCTTATCCTTCTTTTAATGATGATTTCACAAAGATTTACTTTTGTTCGAACCGGGATGGACAAAATGACATTTTTAAAGTAATTGTTGACAATAGTGTAGATGTAATAGACGTATTAAATGATGAGACACCAAAAACAGTGGATAAAGTTGATGTGCTTTCTTCAGAATATGAAGATAAATGCCCATATGTAGTAGAGGATTTTATGGTATTTGCTTCAAACCGCGAAGGAGGATATGGTGGTTACGATTTATATTACTCGTATTTCACTGGTGGTAAATGGAGCGGCCCTGTTAATTTTGGACCTGAAATTAATACTGAATTTGACGAATTCCGGCCAATTGTAAGACCTCAGTATGATATGACAAATGACCTGATGATTTTTTCTTCAAACAGACCAGGAGGTAAGGGGGGCTATGACTTGTACTATGTAGGTATAAGTCATCTAAATGTTGTTGTTGAAGGAGATTAAAACAGCACCTCCGGAATTATCCGAAAGTGCTGAATAAAATTTAGTTTATCTGTTCTTTTTTCTTCACTGAAATAAAATCAACACCTGCGTCTTTTATTTGCTGATTCAAAGCAGGGATATCTTCTTCCATTATTTTGTTTAAGGAATTCAGCTCTTTATCAATAGCTTTTGTGATTTCTTTTCTTACAGCTTCTGCCTGGGCAGTAGGAGGGTTGTTACCAATCCCGGCCTGACTGGACAGGTGCGCAAGTTTGTTGT
>JBDLIU010000138.1:0-11782 GCA_039714715.1 Bacteroidota bacterium | reverse complement strand
AGCATGTCTACCATTTTTCAATGTGTACGCTGTGTAATCTTTGTATAGAAGCATGGCCTACGGATGCCATAGTGATGTATCAAACATTCGAACATGGGGTGTTTGATCGAGAAGAATTAACTATGGTACTTAACAAACCCGGCTCTAAAGTGAGAGCTGATGTGAAAGAATAAGGATGGAAAAAATAATATTTTACCTAATCGCAGCAGTAATCATTGTTTTTTCGGTGCTTACTGTTACCAGTAGAAGAATTCTTAGAGCAGCAGTGTATTTGCTTTTTGTATTGTTAGCCACTGCAGGATTCTACTTTATGTTAAATTATAACTTCCTGGGAGCAGTTCAGCTTACCGTTTATTCAGGAGGTATTGTAGTTCTAATTGTATTTGCCATTCTGCTTACTGCCCATATGGATAGTAAGCTGGAGTCAGTTGGCAAATTAAAAGCAATGTATACGGCAGCCTTATCCATTGTTGGATTTGGAGTAACAATGTATGCACTTAAGTCTTTTGATTTCAAAGCCGGGGCCGTTTCAGAATCACCTTATGACGTGAAAGCAATTGGAACTAAATTGTTAAGCTATGGTGAATATGGCTATGTGCTTCCTTTTGAAGTAATAAGTGTTTTGTTATTAGGCGCAATCATCGCGGCTATTATTATCGCAAAAAAATCTGTGAGTAATGATTGAAGGAATAGGAGTTTTTGACGTTTTAGTGGTCTCAACGGCCATGTTTTTTATAGGAGTCTATGGTTTTCTGGTACGTAAAAACCTTATAACCATCTTGATGTCTGTTGAGCTTATCCTCAACGCTGTAAATATCAACTTTGTGGTGTTTAATAAATATCTGTATCCGGATATGCTCCAGGGTTATATGTTTAGCCTTTTTTCTATTGGTATAGCAGCTGCTGAAGCTGCCGTAGCTATAGCGATAATCCTAAATGTTTACCGTAAGGTGAAAGGAATTGATGTTGAACATGTAGACACCATGAAATATTAACCTGAGAAGCTATGCAAACTGAATTATTTTCAAATACAATCTGGGTTCTTGTCACACTGTTTTTGGCATTTGTGGTTGTAAGCCTTCTTAGCGATCGCTTAAAACCAACCGTTGCTGGAGCAATTTCCACATTAGCCATCTTGTTTGCCTTAGTGGTATCTTACACTACGGCCTATTTATATTTTTTCCAGCATGGAATGGTTGATGGCCAGTACACAATGCTGATACCTTATCATTATGAGTGGCTCAAATTTTCTGACACTATGGTGATCAATATGGGAATTTTGCTGGATCCAATATCTGTGATGATGATGGTGGTAGTAACTACCGTATCAGCCATGGTACATATCTATAGTTTTGGCTATATGAAAGGAGAGAAGGGATTTGAAAGATATTATGCTTTCTTGTCACTTTTTAGTTTTTCTATGATGGGATTAGTAATGGCTACGAACCTGTTTCAGATGTATATCTTCTGGGAGCTCGTTGGAGTGTCATCATATCTGTTAATTGGATTCTATTATCAGAAGCCATCGGCAGTAGCAGCTTCTAAGAAAGCATTTATTGTTACCCGCTTTGCTGACTTCGGATTCCTGGTAGGTATTTTATTGATTTCGTATTTTACAAAGACATTCGATTTTACAGTCTTGCTTGGAGGAGCCAGCGATTCTGCCATCACAAGTATGGCGGGGTTATCGTTTATGGGTGTATCGGTTCTTACCTGGACCATGGTACTCATCTTCATGGGAGGTGCTGGTAAATCAGCCATGTTCCCATTTCACATCTGGCTGCCCGATGCCATGGAAGGTCCAACTCCGGTTTCTGCGTTGATTCACGCTGCAACTATGGTAGTTGCCGGTGTTTACCTGGTGGCCCGACTGTTTGGCATTTATATAGAGGCTCCGGGATCATTGGAAGTAATAGCCTTTATCGGAGCATTCACTTCACTGTTTGCAGCTATTATCGCTGTTACTCAAAATGATATTAAAAGAATACTTGCCTTTTCTACCCTATCCCAGATTGGTTATATGATGCTGGCCCTGGGTGTTTCGGGGTATGGCGGAGAAGATGGACTAGGATTTACAGCTTCTATGTTCCACCTGTTTACACATGCCATGTTTAAAGCACTGCTCTTCCTTGGAGCGGGTGCTGTGATTCACGCAGTGCATAGCAACTTCATGTCGGAGATGGGAGGATTGAGAAAATATTTACCAATTACACATATTACATTTCTTATTGCAGCCCTGGCTATTTCCGGTATTCCTCCTTTCGCAGGTTTCTTCAGTAAGGATGAAATTCTTGCAGCAGCATGGGCAAATAACCAACTCTACTTCTGGACTGAGTGGTTTGTAGCAGGATTAACAGCTTTCTATATGTTCAGGCTATACTTCAGTGTATTTTGGGGTGAGAATAGAGAATATGAGCATAAACCTCATGAATCTCCGGTTTCAATGTTATTTGCTTTAATTTACTTAGCTGTGGCTTCGGCAATTGTTGGTTTTATTCCATTTAGTGAGTTTGTAACTACTGATGGAATTCCATTCCACGCACATTTTCATTGGAATATTGCACTTCCATCTATTGGAGTTGCCGTTGTTGGTATAGCCATCGCAGCATGGATGTACTTTAAACCGGGTAAAGCTGCAGACAAGCTGGCTGCTTCAATGCCGGTAGTGTATAAGTTGAGCTTAAATAAGTTTTACATAGATGAAATATACCTCTGGATTACTCATAATATTATCTTCAAAGGAATCTCAGCACCAATTGCCTGGTTTGACAGGCATGTGGTAGATGGTTCGATGAACGGTATTGCCTGGGTAACACAACGGATATCAATCAAAATCAAAGGACTTCAATCGGGCCAGTTACAGCAGTATGCTTACGCTATGGTGCTTGGCGCGGTTGCATTTATATTGTTATTACTTTACTGGGGTGCCAGATAACGAAATATAAACATGGATAGATTAAGTTTATTAATATGGGTTCCTGCAGCAACAATGTTGCTCATTGCCCTTTTTAAGGATCCAAAGAAAGTGCGCTGGATAGCTGCAGTGGGTATGGCAGTGCAGATGGCACAGATACTAGTATTGCTCTTTGCCTTTTTTGCAGAAAGAAATGCTGGGAATACCAGTGAGATGTTATTCGTAACAGATGTGGTGTGGTATGAATCGCTCAATATTCATTATGCTGTGGGTATTGATGGTGTTTCAATGTCATTACTACTACTTACCGGGGTCGTTATTTTTGTTGGGATATTTGCCTCCTGGGAAATTGAGGATAGGATTCAGGAATTTTTCATTACACTTATACTTTTGGCAACAGGTGTTTTTGGATTCTTTATTTCCATCGACCTGTTCACAATGTTCTTATTTTATGAAGTAGCCGTTATTCCGATGTACCTGTTGATAGGTATTTGGGGAAGTGGCCCAAAAGAATATTCAGCAATGAAACTTACCTTGATGCTGATGGGAGCTTCGGCATTTCTACTGGTAGGTATTTTAGGTATTTATTTCAATTCAGCGCCTGATGGTGGTGAATTGACATTTAATTTTATTGAAATATCAAAAATTCATATTCCAGATGCAGCTCAGTACTTTTTCTTCCCACTAACATTTGTGGGATTTGCAGTACTTGCCGCTTTATATCCATTTCATACATGGTCACCTGATGGTCACGCATCAGCACCAACAGCGGTATCTATGCTTCATGCAGGGGTATTGATGAAGCTTGGAGGTTATGGCGCACTTAGAATTGCAGTAATGCTTATGCCTGTGGCAGCACAGAGTATGGCCTGGATATTTATTATTCTTGCTACTATTGGCTCTGTTTATGGAGCCTTAGGAGCTGTTGCTCAAAAAGATTTGAAATATATCAATGCATACTCCAGTGTGAGTCACCTCGGATTGATCCTGTTTGCTACCATGATGTTTAATCAGGTTGCTTTTGAAGGAGCAGTGTTGCAAATGATCTCTCACGGTTTAATCACAGCTCTCTTCTTTGCTTTAATTGGAATGATCTATAGTCGTACACATACTCGTAACATATACGAAATGGGGGGTATTCTGAAAGTAATGCCTGTGCTGGGAGTAGCTTATATAGTAGTTGGTTTTGCTTCTTTGGGTTTACCCGGATTTAGTGCTTTCGTTGCAGAGATGACAATTTTTGTTGGTGCTTTCCAGAACAATGATATGTTTATCAGGGTGGCTACCATTCTTGTGGTTTCATCAATTGTTATAACAGCAGTTTACATTTTAAGAGCTGCTGCTATTATGCTTATGGGGCAGATAAAGAATAAAGAGTTTGAATTGCTACAAGATGCCAGATGGTACGACAAGGTGGCTGTATTTATTTTAATTGCCGTTATTGCCGGAATGGGTATGTTCCCTGGCTGGCTGGCCGATATGATTTTTAATGGACTAACCCCAACGTTTAGCAGGTTTATCGCTAACTAGGTTTAAAGATATAGAATATGGAATTATCGAAATTTTTAATCATGCGTAGCGAGTTATCACTCCTGGTAGTGATACTACTGATGCTTCTTGTAGAATTATCTTCTTCAAAAGGCAGGCAGGCAATGATAATTAATATCGCTGCTGGATTGTTTCTGCTACATACATTGCTTGGTTTTATGCCCGGAATAGAAGGGGCGCTTTTCGGAGGTATGTATCAAAATACACCTTTATCTGATATGATGAAATCAGTGCTTAATATTGGTGTGTTAATCCTCTTTATGCAGTCTGGTGGCTGGCTGAAGAAAGATGAGAATAATGGAAAGGCTTCTGAGTTCTTTATACTCACCCTTACCACATTGCTGGGTATGTATTTCATGATCTCTGCAGGGGACTTCCTTATGCTTTATCTTGGATTAGAACTGGCTACTATACCTTTGGCAGCCCTGGTTGCTTACAACATTAAAGAAATGAAGTCGATTGAGGCAGGTGCCAAGTTTATTCTACTGGCAGCTTTGTCGTCAGGGATAATGCTATTTGGTATTTCATTGATTTACGGAACAACCGGTAGTGTATACTATGCCGATATTCTTGGTGGTATGGGAATGAATATTCTGCAAGTAGTGGCCATGATGTTCTTCCTTGCGGGATTAGCATTTAAGATTTCATTAGTGCCATTTCACTTCTGGACAGCGGATGTTTATGAAGGAGCGCCTACCAATGTGGCAGCATATTTATCAGTGATTTCAAAAGGAGCATCTTCATTCGTTTTAATTACATTGTTATTTACAGTATTTAAAGAGTTGTTTGATGCATGGGAAGTTGTTCTCTATGCAATGGCTATCTTAACCATGACTGTAGGTAACCTTTTTGCCTTAAGACAGCAGAATATGCAACGATTCCTTGCTTTCTCATCTATTGCACAAGCTGGTTTTATCCTGCTGGGTATAATAAGTGGAACGCATTATGGTATGACTACAGTAATCTATTTTGTGTTAGTATATATATTCTCTAATCTGGGAGCATTTGGTGTAGTATCCATTGTAAAAAATGCAACCGGTAAGATCAATATGGATGATTACAGTGGTTTCTACCAGACTAACCCAAGGTTAAGCCTGGTGATGTTATTGTCATTATTCTCATTGGCAGGTATCCCGCCCGTAGCAGGATTCTTTGGTAAATTCTTCTTGTTTGCAGCAGCAGCAGAGCAAGGATATTACTGGCTGGTAATTATTGCAGTAGTTAATACGATTATCTCACTATATTATTACTTAAGGGTTGTAAAAGCGATGTTCCTTGAGAGAAGTGAAACACCGCTTGAACTTGTTAAATCAGATTTCCTGACTAAGGCATCCATTGCCATTAGCGTTGCCGGTATAATGGCAGCAGGTATATTAAGTCAGGTGTTTGATTGGGTTAATTTATATGGTTGGGGAATGTAAATGAAGAAATTATGGGCTTAGATTCCGGAAAACATACAGAAAAAGAAATAAATGAAATCAGGTGCCGTGTTGTAGAAACAGGTATTTCGAAAGAGCGTGCTGACTTCTTAAAAGACCTGCTTGAGTTCAACGAACTTGAAGTGCAGGTGGAACAATTAAAGCAAAAAACAGAGGAAGATCCGATTACTTATATCTGTGGAGTTACTGATACAACTTTCAACGCCGTTCTGGCTGTTTATAAGCATAAGGTATTCACAAAAGATGGTAGAATGGTTACTCCTGCATATTGGAATCAACTTTCTGAAGAAACGCATCAACAATACTATGAGTTAAATGCCGAAGGTAGAAGAAATTAGAGATAAAGTACGGTCTTCCGAGGCCGTACTTCTTTATTTTAAAAATGATAATTGTGCACCTTGCCATGTGCTTAGGCCAAAGGTCAAGGAGCTAATTGATGAGCATTTCCCTAAGGTAGAGATGATTATCATCGATTCGCTTGAAAACCCAGAATTTGCTGGTGAGTTTCAGGTTTATGCCAATCCAACACTTCTTGTATTCTTCGATGCTAAAGAATACATCCGCAAAAGCAAATATGTAGCGATCCCTGAGTTAAAGGCTGAAATGGGTCGGCTTTATGGGATGATGTTTGACTAGAGCAATTAATAGCCATTTAAAGCCTTATTATTAATCACCCCTTTCCAAAAACCTGGAGACAAAAAGAATGAATATGATGTTGCAACGTCAATAAATTCAATATTCATAAGAATTCCGTAACTTTGTTAACCCAAAAATTCGTGAGAATTTTTGCCTTTGAGGCTGACGAATTACAAAACATAGACTATAAAAGAATTGTTGTTAGTTTTGTAAATATCAGGGTTATTCCTGATAAATCTCATTTTTTTGCCTTACCACAATTGCTATCTTTGTGCCTTGTTAAAAGCGCTATGCTGTGTATAAATTAATCGCATTGAAATTATGAAGAAAGAGAATCCAAAATATCCTGGTAAAAGGACTACCACGAATGGTAATTTATTAGTCTCTTCTGTTGAAGCTCTGGCAGCTGAAGCAGGGGTGTTTTATCCAATTACCCCATCAACAGAAATGGGAGAGAACTTCCAGAATCATTTTGCTAAAGGGCATTTGAATGCATTTGGCGAAAACCTTATGGCTATCGAAGCAGAAGGAGAACACTCTGCACAGGGCGGTGCCATCGCCATGTCTGTTACCGGTAAACGTGCTGTAAACTTTACTTCCGGTCAGGGAGTTGTATATGGTGTTGAACAATACTATCATGCACCGGGTAAACTTAGTACAATGGTGTTGCAGGTAGGAGCGCGAGCATTGACCAAACACGCATTGAACGTGCATTGCGCCCACGATGATTTATATGCTACTTTAGATACAGGCTGGAACACATGTTTTGCCAAGGATGCACAGCAGGCAGCTGATCAGGCCTTGATTTTACGTAAGGTGAATGAGCTCTCACTGAACCCGGGTATTAATGCTCAGGATGGTTTTCTTACAACACACCTGGAGCGTACATTTAGAATGCCGGAAGAGGAATTAGTAAGAGAATTTTTAGGGGCACCAGATGAAATTATTGAGTGTCCAACAGAAGCGCAAAAAACATTATTTGGCCCTACAAGAAGAAGAGTGCCGGCAATGATTGACTTAAAAAACCCTGTCATATTAGGCCCTGTTCAAAACCAGGAGCATTATATGAATGGTGTTGCGGCCCGCAGGAACAACTTCTCTGAGCATATTTTAGGATTCTTTGAAAAAGCATATGAAGAATTTGCAGAGCTGACTGGCAGGAAATATGGCCTGATCTCTGAGTATAATACTGAGAATGCGGATACTGTATTTATTGCTTTAGGTAGTGGCGCAGAAAATATTGAAGCCGTTGTAGATATTCTTAAGGAGAAGCGCGGTGTTGATGTTGGCGTAATACATATTAATGTTATCCGTCCATTCCCTGAAAACGCAGTAATTAGAGCGCTTAAAGGGAAAAAGCATGTTATCATTCTTGAAAGGACAGATGAATCGCTTGCAGGCACTAACCCTCTAACAAGGGATATTAAGGCTTCCCTTATTAAAGCTACTGAAAACTTCTATCATAACTCACACGTTCGGTTAGATTCACTTCACCCTGAAAAAGAGACTCCTAGAATCTTTACAGGTGTTTATGGATTAGGCTCTCGTGATTTCCGTCCAGAGCACATTATTGGGGCATACGATTATGCTTTGGGTAATGCTAGTCGTCAGGATGGACTAAAAAGAGATGATGGTAAATCATTCTTCTATTTAGGTATCGATCATCCTTATGCAGTAGTTTCTGATGAAACTCCTTCTGGATTACCAAAGGATTCAATTGCGGTTCGTTTACACTCAATTGGAGGATGGGGTATGATTACTACAGGTAAAAACCTGGGTATGATATTAGGAGATTTCTCTACCTATATCGCTGAGCGTGATGGCCTTGTAGAAGAAGATGGTAGCCCCAAAGAAGTAATTCATGTAAGTGCTAATCCGAAATATGGCTCAGAGAAAAAAGGAGCGCCAACTAACTATTTTATGGTGGCAGCACCTGAGCGTATTCGTGTTAATTGTGACTTAAGACATGTTGATGTTGTGCTTTGTTGTGATCCAAAAGCATTTCTGCACACTAATCCATTAGAAGGATTAAGGCCCAAAGGATCATTTGTATGGGAATCTGATGAGCATTCATCTGAAGAGGCATGGAAACGTATTCCTAAAAAATACCGACAGGAAATTATTGATAATGATATTCAGTTATATGTTCTGAATGGTTTCGAGATTGCTAAAAAAGCTACAAGTAGAGAAGATTTACAAACCAGGATGCAGGGTAACTCCTTCCTTGGTGCTTTTTTTGGTGTTTCACCATTCCTGAAGAACTATAATATTCCAAAGGAGGAATTTTTAACTACAGTCCGTCAGCAATATGAGCAAAAGTTTGGCCGTTTTGGAGAAGCTGTTGTTGAGTCTAATATGATGGTAATGACAGATGGTGTTGAAAAAGTGTTTAAAGTTGAGCACGGAGATGTTGATGCACCTGATACATCTTCTTTCCTTGGGGATATCGTTACACCATGTGAAATTGAGTTGTATAACCTTCCTACAAATGGTGATAGTGAAGAAAAAGCACCATTGTTTAAGATGTCAACTTTTGATGCAGAGTTTAGATCCGGATTAGGATATGATCAGCCATCGAGTCCTCTGGCTTCTGTTGGAATGATGGCTGCTGGAACCGGAGCAACAGCAAGTAAGTTTATTGCGCGAAGGGAAGTTCCTGTTTTCGTTCCGGAAAACTGTACCCAGTGTATGGATTGTATTGTCGCATGCCCGGATACAGCTTTACCTAATACTGCCCAGGATATTGATACCATAATCCGTACTACTCTCCGCAGTTATGTTACCGATGAAAAGGTAAGAGAAGAACTGCTTGGGAAAGTTCCTGAACTCGAAAAAGCTGTTAGAGCAGACATGCTTGAGAAAGCAGCTGTTAAAGGAGATACTACTTCCTTTAGTGCCATTGTTATGGCTGAAATAGAAGCATTAAATATTCTGGAAGTTGGTAGCAAGGCTTATTCCGAAATAGGAACTATCCTAGAGAAACTACCGATAGCCTTTCAGAAAACTAAGGCCATTTTTAGTGGAAAGGAGAAGAAAGAGCCGGGTGCAGGAGGTATCTTCAGCATCTTTGTAAATGACCTTTGTAAGGGTTGTGGTGCTTGTGTAACCGCTTGTGGTCACGAAGCATTGAACATGGCAACTGAAACAGAAGAGCTTCATACAGACTATATATCAGCTGTTAAATTCCTGGACATTCTGGGTGATACACCTCGTAAATATCTTGGATTATATGATCCAGAGAAACCTGAAGAAGCAAAGGCAGCTGCACTTAAATTTCATTTGATGCAGCGCTCTAAATATGATGCACTCTTATCTGGTGATGGTGCTTGTGCAGGTTGTGGAGAGAAATCAGTACTTCATTCTGTGTCTTCGCTAACTGAAGCCATGATGAGGCCATTGTTCCACAGAAAGGCAGACAGGTTCAATGCTAAAGCAGATGTCTTAGCTGATGAGGGAGTTAAACTATTCGAGGATTTTAAGAAGCGTGATGAAGAAGGTTATAATATCTTTAAAAGATCAGTAATCCATATTATGCTTGGTCTAGGAGCCACAACTCCTGATGTAGTTGACAAACGAATTGCAGCGGAATTCAAAGGTGGTGATAAGGAAGTTGTTGATGGGTTAATAGCCATCCTTCGTCAGGAAGCTCATAATTTAAAAGATCTGCAAGCAATAGAGGGCAGAATGCCTAATGGTATGTCGGCCATGGCTATGACTGCCAGTACAGGTTGTAATACGGTATATGGTTCAACACCGGCTAATGGTCCTCACCAATATCCATGGATGAACTCATTATTCCAGGATGGCTCTACTATTGGGTGGCTGATTGGAGAAAGCTTTATATATGACCATGCACGTAGATCAGTATTACCGGAACGATTCTCGGATATGATTATTGGTGGTTTTGAAAACTCTTGTACTGAACAGGATTATTTCAATTTCACACATTTCACTGATATGGAAATGACTGAGAATGAAATCCATGAGATGCCTAAGGTTTGGGCTATTGGTGGTGATGGTGCTATGGGAGATATCGGTTATCAAAACCTATCTAAGGTGGTAATGCAGAATAGGCCGAATGTAAAGGTTCTTCTGCTTGACACCCAGGTATATTCAAATACAGGAGGCCAGAACTCAGAATCATCAGTAATGACAGGTGGATTTGATATGAACCAGTTTGGAGCAGCCACTCAGGGTAAGCATTCTGAACATAAGTCAGTTTCAGAAACTTTCACAGCAGGTCATGGTTCACCATTTGTTGCCCAGGTATCGATGGCTAACAGTGGTACACTATACAAAGCCATCCTGGATGGATTGTATTACAGAGGGACAGCATTCTTCCAGACTTATACTGCATGTATGCCAGAGCATGGAATTGCAGATTATGCTGCTGAGGCTCAAGCCCTGAAGGCTCGGGATAGTCGTGGATTACCTGAGTTTGTATTTAATCCAAGCAATGGTGAAATTTATTCAGAAGCGCTTGAAATAAAAACAAACCAGAACTTTAAAGCTGACTGGGCTACTAAAATGGCACCAGTTACCAAAAAGCGATATATATTTACAGCAGCGCATTGGGCATTTACTGAGGCCAGATTCAGGCAGCATCATAAAAAGATCAAGCCAGAACAGGCTGAGGGCATGACATTTCTTGAGGATAAGATCAATTTAATTACTATGGATGATATTATCCACAGACGTCATACAGATAAAAACCACAGATCTTATATTGAAGACTTTGGTGTATATGCTATTGAATATGATGATAATGGCAACGAAATTTATCATAGCCTGTCACGGCAAATGGTAATCTATGTAGTTGAAAGACGTAAAGCATGGAGATTGCTTCAAAGTCGTGCTGGTGTGGTTAGTGAAGATTATGCTGATCAAAAAGCGCTACTGGCTAAAATTGATAAAGAAGGAATGTCAGTTGAAGAAGCAATGGCTGAGCCAGTGGAAGCTTAGTACTAAATATTTGAAATATGAATATGATCGCCCTGATAATAATTGTCAGGGCGATTTTTTTGTCTAATACTTTGCAGGCTTCCCGGTAGAAGGGATCGTTCTCTTAATAAATTCCCTTAAATCATTATTAGCTTTTATCAAATCTTCTGCTCTCAGGTACATCATATGCCCGCTACGGTAGCCATTAAAACTAAAACGATCTTTCATTTTGCCACTGGGGTCTATCTGCCACATGGTATATTTTGAATTGAAGTAGGTCGTTGCACCATCGTAATATCCTGCC
>JBDLIU010000137.1:0-11811 GCA_039714715.1 Bacteroidota bacterium | reverse complement strand
GTTGTATTTGCCGTATTCACTTGACAAATCTGCCATCATTTGCTGGACACCATATTTACCACCCGACAAATCCAATAGGGTGATATCCAGTGCGAGTCCTATCAAAGCTCCTTTTTGGTAAACATTATAATATTGATCTTCATATTCATCCAGTGCTCCCAGACTTAACTCTGTCATCGGTAATGTATCATTAAATTCGGAAGCGATCATCATTTTCTCTCTTAGCATGTTTATATATTGGTCAATGGTGATCAACTTACCCTTTACCTGGGCGTTTCCAGCAAAATATTCTGTCATACCTTCATATAACCATAGGTGACGCGACATCTCAGGATTACTGAAATTAAATGGCTGAATTTGTTCCGAATGAATATTCAATGGAGTTACAATATGGAAAAATTCATGGGCAGCAAAATCCCGTAATTGCTGTTCCATTTCATCTATCGTGTACTCTGGCATGTAATAAAAGGATGAGTAGGAGTGTTCAAGAGCTCCGTATGACATGATGGGTTCATCAGTAAAATAGAAAATGAATGCATATTTATCTACCGGCAATTCTCCTCCTAGATAGTCTTTTTGAGCCATTAGTACTTCTTCTATTGTATTGGCAATTTCTTGTGATGTAATGGCTTTATTAGGAGAATAAGTTGAGACAAGCACCTCGGTGCCGGCTACATCAATTACTGTGGTATCAGGAATATTGTACATAATGGGAGAGTCTACAAGGTCATCATAGTTTTCCGTTGTAAATACATCTACCAGGATTTCATTATTAAACTCCTTGCCTTCCAGGGTTAGAGTTCCCGACAATTCATTATTTACACTTGCAGGAATTAAACCAGTACTCCCATAAAATTCTGCCGGTTTGATAATATTAATTTCATAATCGAGATGAGTCATTCCCTCGAAGTACCCAAAGAAACCACTTGCATTGAGAATAAAATTAACCTTATCTTCAATATTGGTGCCGGCAGGTTGAAAAATTTCCGGACCTTCTAAAGATGTATCATAACTGTCTTCAACCCAATATGAGATTTTAACAAGCTTTTTTGCTTTACTAATTTGCCATGAATTATCACTGATTTTTGTAAAAGGCAGTTCACGACCTTTTTTATTTAAGGCTTTAAAATCTGAAACAAATCGACCATAATCTTCAATAGAATAGGTGCCGGGAATCATTTTCGGCAGGCTGAAAACCAGGTTGTCGGAGGTGATGTTTTCTAGTGTGAGCTCAACATAGACTTTGTCATCAACCACATTGGTTAGATCAATTTTGTAGATGTATTTTCCATCTGATGCTTGAACACCTAATGAAGTGAAGAATAAAATAAGAGATATAAATAGTTTGTTAACAGACATGACAATTAATTATGATTACTTTTTAATAACGCAGATGAATTTGCGAAGATATCATTTTTACATGACTGGTAATTTTTCTGGTATGTTTTTTATTTTCTTCCTTTTTGTTTAAAACCAATTGGTGGCAGAGAGTTCTGCTCTTGGATAAATTGATTCAGGTATTCCATGACTAATTCTATCTTTTTGTCCTGACTAATTACCTTTTTCCTGATTACTTCTAATTCCAGTAATATGTCCTTATGCGTAAGAAGCATTTTATTTAATTCCACGAAAGTATCAATGATTAGTAAGTTTACTTTTTCGGCTCTTTCGCTACGTAATACACTTGATAACATTAATACACCATGTTCGGTAAATGCATAAGGCGGATATTTGGAATGTTGACCTCTCTTTAAAGTCGCATTTTGCGATCTTAAAGCTTTGTGCTCGTCTATTGTTAATCTGAACATATATTGCTTGGGGAAACGGTTGATATTCCGTTTTACTTGCTCATTCAACCGCCTTGTTTCTACCTGATATAGCTCTGCCAAATCACTTGACAACATCACTTTCTTGTTTCTGATTTGGTATATTTTACTTGCAATAACCTCTTGAGGAATGGTTAACTCTTCACTCATAATTTTCTTCCTTTTTGTTTGAAACCCATTGGTCTTCTTGAAAGATTGGGTGAGTTAAGGAGATAACTTAATGCTTTGTGTATCTCTTTGAACTTGTCATTGTAAGTTGACTCCATCGCTTTCAGTTTCTTCATTATTTCCACATAGTTCAAGGCTATTTTTCTTAATGCGACAAAGGTTCTCATAATGGCTATGTTCATTTCAACAGCTCTTTCACTTTTAAGTATGCTTGATAGCATGGCTACGCCTGTTTCAGTAAAAGCATAAGGAATAGCGCCTCCAAAGTACTTTTTGTGTGGTATCACATTTTGTGACACCACTAAATCTATTTCTTTAGCAGTAAGCTCAAACATAAAATCATCAGGGAACCTGTTAATATTCCTCCTGACTGCTTGCTTGAGTGCTCTTGTTTCAACACCATATAACACTGCCAGATGAACATCCAGGATTACTTTTTCTTCCCTTATAAGTAGAATCTTATTTAAGATCCTTTCTTCAGGTATTATAACTTCTTTGTTCATTTTCTTTATTTGATTAAAAAAGCCCTGTCCGAATTCCCGGGTTAGCGAGAGCAGACAGGGCTTTTTTGCTGAATTGATTAGAGTCTAAACAGCAGCAGTCTTATTTGTAAGCATAAGAATTTCATTTACAAGAACTTCTGTGATATACCTGGTTGCACCATCCTTGTCGTTGTACGATCGGTGTACCAGCTTACCATCTACAGCAATACGATTACCTTTTTCAAGATAGTTCTCAATATAATCCGCGGTCTTGCCCCACGCTACTACCTGGTGCCACTGCGTATCCTGTACCTTCTTACCATTCTGATCCGTGTAATTCTCGGATGTTGCAAGCGAAAACGAAGCTTTAGTCTTACCACTTTCAAAAGTTTTTACTTCGGGTTCTTTACCAATGTTACCGATTAACTGTACGCGATTTTTCATGTTTTTCATAATTGTAAATTTTTGATTTGAAAATTGTTTTGCCCCAAAGTACTGATGACTTTTTTGCTCGATTCGTATGATAAATGGTTGTATTCGATTATAATTGTATTAATCCGTTTGTAACCGTTTACAATCGACTGAATATGGAAGAAAAATTATGCCCAGAGTGCGGAAAGCCCATTATTGGCCGTTCCGACAAAAAGTTTTGTTCAGATGAATGTCGTAGTGCATTTAACAATATAAAAAACAGAACTACCAATAATATGATGCGGAAAGTGAATGCAACGCTTAAACGTAATCGTGATATTCTATTGTCATTCAATCCGGAAGGCAAGGCCAATGTACCCAAAAAGAAACTGCAGGATGTTGGCTTCAACTTTAATTATCATACCAATAGTTATACTACAAAAGCTGGTAAGACTTACTACTTTTGTTACGATATGGGATACCTGGAATATGACAATGAATATTGTAGTCTGGTGGTCAAACAGGAATACATAGATTGATCCATATGAAGTCTAAAAAGTATTGCAATTCACTTCTTGGTTATTCTCCCAGAACAACTGTTGAAGTAAATATTGGCGGAGTACCTATGGGGGGTGATAATCCAATTCGCATTCAATCGATGACAACAGTTGATACAATGGATACTAATGGTTCTGTAGAACAAGCCATTAGGATGATTGAAGCTGGGAGCGAGTATGTCAGGCTTACTGCACCTGGTAAGAAGGATGCTGAAAATCTCGAGAATATTAAAAATAACTTACGTGGGCAGGGCTATAAAACACCGCTTGTTGCTGATATACATTTTACACCTAATGCGGCAGAAACAGCTGCTCAGATTGTGGAGAAGGTGCGTATTAATCCCGGTAATTATATCGACAGGAAGAAGTTTGAATCAATGGAATACTCGGATGAGGAGTACCAGGAAGAGGTAGCCAGAATTCGAGAGAAATTTGTTCCTTTAGTAAATCTCTGTAAAGAACATGGAACGGCCCTGAGAATAGGTACTAATCATGGCTCGTTGTCTGACCGGATTATGAGTCGTTATGGTGATACACCATTAGGCATGGTAGAGTCGGCATTGGAATTTTTGAGGATTTGTGAAGAAGAAAACTTCGACCAGGTGGTACTATCTATGAAAGCCAGCAATACCCTGGTGATGGTTCAGGCATATCGTTTGCTGGTTAACAAACTAAAGGAAGAAGGCCTTAAGCCTTATCCACTGCATTTGGGTGTTACAGAAGCCGGTGAAGGAGAGGATGGTCGTATCAAATCGGCTGTGGGTATTGGGGCATTACTTGAGGATGGCCTGGGAGATACAATTCGAGTCTCATTAACAGAAGAGCCGGAATTTGAAATACCAGTTGCCCGGGCACTGGTTGAACGCTATGCGCAAAGGGAATCTGACCAGAAAATAGATGATTATGAACCGGCTTATGATCCGTTTTCGTATTCACGGAGACTAACGTCTGAAGTTGGTATTGTAGGAGGACAACAGGTTCCTGTAGTGGTAGCTGATTTATCGGGTCTTGATGAGATCAAAAATGAAACACTAAAACTAGTTGGCCACCATTATTTAAACGCTCAGGATAAATGGTTGATTTCTGACCAGGCAGCAGATTTGATCTACCTGGGAGATAACAGCATTGATATTGATCTTCCGGTGAGTTTGGGTCAAATCTATAATTACGAAAAGTGGAATACCTTAATTAAGGAATCAAATCAATATCCTTTATTTTCTGTATCGAACTATCTCCCGCTGGAAAACCAAAACTTTCTAAAATTAAATGTTTCTGGTGATGAAATACCTGCTAATCTTGGAGAGAATACCGTTATTATTTTAGAAACCAGTGATTCTCATGCCATGGCATCTATCAGACGATTTGTTAATGATATGATGCTGAAAGGAATTGGCAATCCTGTGATTATTACCAGGAAGTCTGACGAGGATATAGAGAAAATGCAGCTCCATGCTGCAACTGATTTTGGCGGATTGCTAGTGGATGGATTTGGAGATGGTGTAATGCTGACATACCCTGATCTTGCACTGGCCAATCAGACTGCCTTTGGAATTTTGCAGGCAGCCAGAACCAGGATGACCAAGACAGAATATATTTCCTGCCCTTCCTGTGGACGTACCCTTTTTGATCTTCAGGAAACCACAGCGAAAATTCGAACACGAACGGATCATCTTAAGGGATTGAAAATCGGTATTATGGGGTGTATCGTAAATGGCCCCGGTGAAATGGCTGATGCCGATTATGGATATGTTGGTTCTGGTCCGGGTAAAATCACACTATATAAAGGTCAGGATGTGGTTAAGAAAGGACTGGAATCTGAACATGCGGTTGATGAACTTATCAACCTTATTAAAGAAAATGGAGATTGGGTAGAACCAGAGATATAATCTAATGAAAAAACTAACATTTTTTACCATTGCAATTTTGAGTATTGGGATTAGTGTCAATGCCCAATCAACCTATCCAGTCAATTCCAACCAGGATATTATACATTATACTTTTACCCTGGGTGTCTCAGATACAAGTAATGTTATTTATGGGGAAGCAGAAATACATTTCAAAACAAAAGATCAGAATTACCTGGTACTGGATCTAGTGGGAGAGAAGGATGAAAAGGGAATGATGGTGGATTATATTCTGGGAGGATCTGATACTTTGGAATATTTACATCAAAACAACCGTTTAAAAATCAAGTTTGATGATCTGAGTGAACCTCCCTCTCAAATTACAATTAAATATCACGGTGAACCAGCCAACGGTTTACTGATTGATAACAATAAATTTGGGGAGCGGGTGTTTTTTGGAGACAATTATCCTGATCGTGCCCGGCACTGGTTGCCCACAGTGGATCATCCTTCAGATAAAGCCACCGTAACCTGGATTGTTAAGGCGCCAGACCATTACAGGGTGATAGGTAATGGACAATTGGAATCAATTGAGGATGGAATGAATGGTTATTCTACAACAACATGGGAAGAAGATATTCCCATTTCTACCAAGGTTATGGTATTTGCAGCTGCCAATTTTTCTATTGATGAATCAGGTATTGTGAATGGGGTGCCAGTTTCAACATGGGTTTATCAACAAAATGAAAAAGACGGGTTTTATGATTTTGCAATAGCGCCCAAAGTACTAGCCTATTTTGATTCTCTTTTAGCCCCGCACCCATATGAAAAATTGGCACATGTACAATCAAAGACTATGTACGGTGGTATGGAAAATGCAGGTAATATTTTCTATTTCGAAGACGTAGTTAATGGAAAGGCAGAGCGAGAAAATCTGATTGCTCATGAGACCATCCACCAGTGGTTTGGCAATTCGGCCACGGAGGCAGACTGGTCACACGCCTGGTTGAGTGAAGGCTTTGCTACCTATCTTACTCATGTGTATGTTCAATCAAAAGTGGGAGAGGAGGAGTTTATGAACAGGCTTAAGCGAGATCGTGAGAGGATTATTAAGTATTGGTATAAGAAGCCTCTTCCTGTTGTGAATTCCAATCTGGTAACATATCCGAAGGTGAAGGATTTACGGGAGCTGCTTAGTGCCAATACCTACCAGAAAGGTGGATGGTTTCTGCATATGCTAAAGGAAGAGATAGGGGAAGAAACATTCTGGAACTCTGTAAGAAAATACTATAATGATCACAAAAATAGTATAGCTACTACAAGTGATTTTCAAAAGGTTGTAGAAAAAGTATCTGGTAAAGACCTGCATATTTTCTTCAACCAATGGCTTTATGCTGATAGCCATCCTCAGCTGGAAGGTAATTGGTACTATAAAAAGGGGAGTCTCTATGTTACCATAACCCAAAAACAAGACAAGCTATTTAAGTTGACCATGGAATTGGCAATTAGTAAGAATAATGAACAGGAGGTCATTAAAGTTGAAGTAGGGCAGAAGAAAGAAACGTTCATCATCAAGAGGAAAAGGCCAGAAAGTATTATTATCGACCCTAATGTTAAACTTCTCTATGAAGGAGAGAGCCAACTTTTAGTTAAGAAAAGATGAATATTGAAAGCTATAGAGATTATTGCTTGACTAAACCCGGTGTAACAGAAGGATTTCCATTTGATAACAGAACATTGGTGTTTAAAGTAATGGGTAAAATGTTTGCTTTAACGGATATTGAAGATTTTGAGTCTGTAAACCTGAAGTGTAAACCTGAATTATCTGCCGAACTACGGGCGTCTAATCCGGGAATTCAGCCGGGGTTTCATATGAATAAATTGCATTGGAATACAATTTTAACAGATGGTTCCGTATCTGATAAGTTGCTTTATGAGCTTATAGATATTTCCTATGATTTAGTAGTAGCAGGGCTTACCAGGAAATTAAAAGAGGAACTTGCCCGAATGACATAGATATTCAAATCGAATTATTGTATCTCTTCAGCACAATTACTTACATTTCTCCAGAAGTTTATCAATATCCTTTACCTTAAGAAATCCGAATTCATTACCCCAGCTGTTATTTATATAGGTGAGCACTTCGGCCATTTCCAGGTTTGTAAGATTATGGTCTGGCATTTCGGGCGGATATTTTCTTCCATTAACCAGAAGGGTGTCTTTTGTTCCGGTTCTTAAAAGGCAAGGGATGGCAGATTGGTTCTGCTCAAGGAAGTCAGCATTAGCTAATGGAGGCATTATGCCTGGCAGCCCGTTACCATTATCCATATGACAATTGATACAATTAATGTCGTATACTTCCTTTCCCTGGATCATATATTTTTCAAACATAATCTTATCATCCCTGGAGAGGTTCTTATAAGTTTCACTCTCATATGGGGGAGTACACCCAAGGTATAAAACAGTTAAAAACAATAACCAGACTCTATTCATTTGTTTCTGCTAACAGCTTCTTTAAATCCTCGATTAACTGATCAACTGATTCTGGCTTGGTTCCGTCATAGACACCTCGTATTCTTCTCTTACCATCAACAATTATAAATGCGCCACTGTGTTCATAACCACCCGGGGCCTTTTCATTTTCACGTGCACCAATGTAGTAGCTGTTATGAGCCATATTATAGATACTATCTTTGATTCCGGTAACGAAATGCCATTTTTTCGAGCTTACTCCTAACCTGGTAGCATAATCATGAAGTACCTCAACGTTGTCATGCGCAGGGTCGATGGTATGAGAAAGGAGCAAAACATTAGGATTCTCTTTGTACGCTTCATAAATTCTTAACATCTGAACTTTCATGGTAGGGCAAATGCTTGGGCAGGTAGTAAAAAAGAAATCAGTTACATAAATCTTATTGTCAAATATTTCATTTGTTATCAGGCTGCTATCCTGATCGTAAAAACTAAATGATTTTATTGTGTGAAAGATTGTATCTGTTTCAGAATACTCATGTCTTCCAAGGTAAGGAAGATCATGGTTTTTTGTACTACAGGATTGAAAAAATAGGATTACAAAAATTAAGAAGTATAGATGTTTCATATCGGCACAATAAAGATTATAAAAATAGAAAATGAAAAGGATTAAAGAATACGAAGAAAGATGTTTATTAAGAAGCCACAATTAGTTGCAATTTGTTTTTTAATAATTAAAGTCAAAATATTCTAACATATAAGAATCGCATTCCCTAAGATTTTATATTATCGATTGTGTCTTGTAATAATTATATTTTAAATCTAAAATTTCACCCCCTAATAGTTAGGGAGGTCGCAGTTTGAGAGTAAAAGGACTTTAATTCTAAATAGCAGTATAGTTAATTAGTAGTACTCACTTGGCATTATCCGGAGATAAATATTCTTAAATACGATTCAGCAATCAATACAGCAATCCATTAATTGTACAATTAATAAATAGAAATATCCATTATTAGATTATGATTAGATTAATAAAAGTTAGATTGTTTTTATTGTTGCATTTATGTTATACTTTTATTTATGAGATAAACGTATAAAATATACATGTTGGGGCATTCTAGTTGGACCATACGATTATTATTTTGGTTAGCCTTCATCGTTGTGAGCAATGTTCTTTTTGCGCAGCATGATGTAGTAATTGCTTTGCAGGATTCCCTTAAAGTAGCCCAAACTGATGAGGACAGGGTAGACCTGTTAAATGAAATAGCAGATAAAGCATTTGAGTATAATCTGCAGCTTTCTCTTTCAAGTTCACAAGAAGCACATGATTTGGCAGATAGCATAGGATATAAATTGGGCTTAGCCAAAGCTAGTATTTGGTTAGGGAAGTGTGAATCTACCAAATCCAGATACGCCAGGGCATTAACCCATTTTATGGAAGCGTTGGTTGTCTATGAGGAAGAGGCAGATTCTTTAGCCATGGCAGATATTTATAAGAACCTGGCTAATATTTACTCTCATAATGGCAATGATGCTGAAGCAATGCGGTATTATAATATCGCTATGGGAATATATGAAAGACTTAATGACTCTGTGGGTCAAAGCGCAATATTAAACAATATTGGTACAATTTATCTCGGATTAGAAGGTGAGGAAGACTCTGCATTATATTATTTAAACCAGTCGAGGTTATTAAATATTGAAATTAATGACGAAAGCAGTTTGGCAACCAATTATGTGAATATTGGGTATGCATATTCAGTAAAAGAAGATTATCCCAAAGCTATTGAGTATTACGAGAAATGTTACAATTTGTCCAGGAAACTGGATAGTAAGGAAACGATGTCTACAGCTTTACTGAACATTGGTGATAGTTATATGTACCTTAATGATTATGAGCGTGCAGAAGAAAGTGTTAGAACAGGTCTGGAAATTGCCACAAAAAATGGCTATAGATATAGTGAATATATTGGATTCTATACCTTAGGTGAAATTTACCAAAGAAAGGAGAATTATAAAGAAAGTGTTGAGTGGTACCTGAAAGCGGAAGAAGTAATTAATGAAATGCGTGATTCAGAAACACTGGTTGCTTTAATGGATGTTCAGACACAACAGTTAGAAGCAGCACAGAAGAGAGAAATTGAAAGGATTCAGGCAATTAATGAGGAACGACTTCAAACCGTGAAGTTCAAGAATCTTTGGTATCTATCTAGTGCAATTTTTGCTTTACTGGTCCTGCTTGGATCATCATTATATTTTATGAAGCGTCAGAAAGCTGCGATGAAAATTACGGTTCAGAACAAAGAAATTGTTAAGCAAAAGGCGCAAATTGAAGACCAATCAGACAAGATTAAACAGGTTAATGAAACACTTCGTGTACGAAACAAGAAATTAAGAAACCTAAATGAAGAAAAGAATCACTTAATGAGTGTAGTAGCACATGACTTAAAGAGCCCGCTCAATCAGATTAATGGACTGGCAAATGTGATTAAATTGGATGTTGGCAATCTAAATGACACACAGAAAGAGTGTCTTGATAAGATTGATGTAGCCTCAGGCAGGTTAAGCAATATGGTGAGTAAGATACTGAATAGCAGAAATATAGATCATAAAGAAGAAAGCCTTGAAATAGAACCTGTAGATATTGAAAAAATGGCTGTCGATTTGATCAATGATTATAGTGCGGTTGCTGAAAAGAAAAATATCAGTATTAAGAAGGAAGTAATGAGTAATGGATCAGAAGTAATGGCAGATCGGCACTATCTGAGACAGGTACTAGACAACCTTCTTTCTAATGCCATTAAGTTCTCCCCGGAAGGCAAGAATATTCATATTAATCTAAATTCTGCCGATGATGATATTATAACAGAAGTTATTGATGAAGGACCAGGTCTTACAAATGAAGATAAAGACTTACTTTTTGAGGAATATGCTACTCTATCGGCTAAACCCACCGGTGGGGAGACATCTACAGGCCTTGGCCTGGCGATTGCAAAGAATTATGTAGAGAAGATGGGGGGAGAGATTTGGTGTGAAAGTGAGTTTGGGAATGGAGCTGCATTTAAAATTAAACTTACCAAAGTGGATTTACCTGAGAGTGTCTAGAGGAAAGGTTTTATTTAGCAGAAATATTTTCCCATCTTTGGACTACAAAATTAATCCTCAATGACTAAAACTCTTTCGATAATAATACCGGTCTATAATGAATCCCTTACAGTAGAAGATCTTCTTGATAAGGTAGTTGAAGTAGAGCTTATCGAGGGAATTAAGAAAGAAATTTTGATAGTAAATGATGCTTCTTCTGATAATACCGAGGAGGTAGTAAACACTTATATAGAAAAACACACCGAACTTGAAATAAGTTATCAATCCCATCAAGAAAACAAGGGTAAGGGAGCGGCCTTGCACACGGGTATTAAAAAAGCTACAGGTGATTATTTAATTATTCAGGATGCAGATCTTGAATATGACCCCAATGAATATAATGATTTATTAAAGCCAATTCTTGATGGCTATGCCGATGTTGTATATGGGTCCAGGTTTAAAGGCAACAATCCCCACCGGATATTGTTTTTCTGGCATTCTATAGGTAATGCATTCCTGACTTTCTTATCGAATATGTTTACTAATCTGAATTTGACTGACATGGAAACCTGTTATAAGATGTTCAGGAGAGAACAAATTCAATCACTTAAACTAAAAGAAAAAAGGTTTGGATTTGAGCCGGAAGTTACTGCGAAAATTAGCCGGATTCCGGATATCAGAATATATGAAGTAGGAATATCTTATTATGGGAGAACTTATAATGAAGGTAAAAAGATCAAGTGGAATGACGGGGTAAAGGCAATCTATTGTATTATAAGATATAACCTGTTTAGATAAGGGTACCGGTACCTATTCTGTCTTTAGCTTATCATCAATCATTCTATTATTATACTGTTGAATTATGGCCTTAACCATCAATTCCAGAGAGTCCATAACAGGAAGGTTTTTGTCTGAAAGGTTTTCAAGCAATAAAGGGTCTTTCTTAAAATTATAGAGTCGGGCCGTT
>JBDLIU010000136.1:0-11813 GCA_039714715.1 Bacteroidota bacterium | reverse complement strand
TAACAGCATCATGTAACTCGGGATCGAAATCGGTTCCTTCTTTAGTATCCATCAATTTTAAGCCCTCATTCACCAGAGTTTTTACAAACTTATCTGAGATAAGCTTTATCCCTTCTATTATTTCTTTAGCCTCAGAGCTATCAAATGACTGTTCCGCCCTGTTAAAATCATCAATTACCGGTAACAAAGAAACCACTATTCTTTCTCCGGCTGTTTGCATTAAATCAAGTTTCTCCTTGGCGGTTCTTCTGCGATAGTTCTCAAACTCAGAATAAAGACGCAGGTATTTGTCTTTCGACTCTGCCAATTCGGCCTGTAATTTCTCCTCCGGTGACAGCTCAGGCTCTTTTTTGGTAGATTCTTTTTCTTCTTTCTCCTCCGGCTTACCTTCTACCTCTTGAGTGTCATTGTCAACAACAGGCTCATTTTCTTTATTTTGATCGATTTTATCTTTTTTATCCTTCTTTTTCATTCTTTATTCATTGATTAATCTCTAATCGAGCCAATTATGACAATTATTTTGCCAAAAGGATTATTGTGTCATTATGGCATGGTTGGATTAATTAGTTAAAAATTTATCATCGGGTTACACCCGATGCTATAATATATCGCTCCTTTGGAGCTTTTTAAGTTTCTCAACGTTCGTGCTTTAAGGTTAATTTATGAGACAAGGTATCTCAAGTTCCGGTAGCAATCGATAACTGATAATCCCTCCATCACCCCTGGCCCCTTAAGGGGAAACAGCCGCACTGTGAACTAAGTTTGCGAGTGTCTAAAGTGCACTAAAGTATCTATATCGAACCTATAGTCTTCGATAATCTCCTAAAGCCTAACTGCCGGCACGGGAGACCCTATTCCAACTTACTGATATACTGATAACCGATACACCGATAACTAATTAAGCACCTCCCAAAGCTGATCTTTCAGCTCTGTTAACCCCTTATTGGCTACTGAACTGATAAAAACATAGGGGATTCCTTCGGGCAATTCAGGTTTAATTTCTGCTATTAATTCATCGTCCAGCATATCTGATTTGGAGATGGCTAAAACACGCTCTTTATCCAGTAATTGTGGATTATATTTCTTTAGTTCTTCTAAAAGAATTTCATATTCCTTTGCTATATCTTCAGAATCAGCAGGGACCATAAAAAGCAAGGCGGCATTTCTTTCAATATGTCTTAGAAAACGTAATCCCAATCCTTTGCCTTCTGCAGCTCCCTCAATAATGCCCGGGATATCGGCCATTACAAAAGACATATGATCCCGATATGCCACCACACCTAAATTCGGCACCAATGTAGTGAAAGGATAATCGGCAATTTCAGGACGTGCTTCACTAACAACCGAAAGTAAAGTAGATTTACCCGCATTAGGGAATCCTACCAGCCCAACGTCTGCCAGAAGTTTAAGCTCAAGAACAATAGATTGCTCAATACCTTCTTCTCCGGGTTGAGCATATCGTGGTGTTTGTCTCGTGCTGGTTTTAAAATTATCATTACCGAGCCCTCCCATACCGCCTTTGACCAGTATTTCTGTCTGGCCTTCTTCAGTAACTTCCACTATTTGCTCTCCTGACTCCGCGTCTTTTGCCACCGTACCTAAAGGCACATCAAGAATAACATCTTCTCCCTGGGCCCCGCTTCGCAATCCTCCTTCACCCGGATTACCTTTCTTAGCAATCACATGTTTTTTATATCGAAGATGCAGCAATGTCCAATGCTGGCTATTCCCCCTAAGCATTATATGCCCACCTCTGCCTCCATCGCCACCGTCAGGGCCTCCTTTAGGCACATGTTTTTCCCTTCGAAAATGGACGGATCCCGCACCGCCAGCTCCTGAGCGGGCATATATTCTCACATGATCAATGAAATTTGAACCCGCCATTCTTTTCTGGTTAAACCTTTGCGTCTATTGCGTCACACAACCGACCGAAGATAGCTTCTATACCACCAACACCCTCAATATTTATTAGCTTGCCCTGAGAGCCATAAAAGTCTGCCACCGGTGCTGTTTCACGCTTATAAACCGTGAATCTATTTTTTATCTTATCAATATTCTGATCATCCGGCCTGCCCGAGTCTTTTCCACGGTTTATCAACCTTGCCAGCAATTCTTCTTCTTCTACAGATAAAGAAAGCATAGTAACAATGGGGGTTCCATTATCATTCATCAGGTCATCCAGTGCTTCTGCCTGCTTAACAGTTCTGGGGAAACCATCAAAAATAAAGCCCACTGCATCAGGTGTATTTTTAATTTTGTCTGCCACCATTCCTATTACTACTTCATCAGGGACCAGGTTGCCATCATCCATGAATTTTTGTGCCAGTAGCCCCATTTCTGTCTTTTCAGTAATATTCATTCTGAAAAGATCTCCAGTAGATAGATGTGTAAGATGATATTTCTCAATTAGTTTTTCACTTTGGGTTCCTTTACCTGCACCTGGAGGTCCAAATAGTACGATATTAAGCATTTCTTTTATCCTTATGGTGAGGTTATAAAGTTAGTCTTTTCTTCGAAAATCTAAATGATTTCCCGCAGATCTCGCAGATTTGCGCAGATAAAAAATGTGAATATCTGTAAAAAGATAATTATCCTGATGCCTTTTGAAAAATCATGAAGGTTTTAATTGGTAGATGTCCCTGGTATTTCGACCAAGTCCATCATAATCTAATCCATACCCAACAACAAATTCATCGCTTATTTCAAACCCTACATATTTGATATCCAGTTCAACCTGTAAAGAGTTAGGTTTAAGCAGCATAGTGGCAATTTCAACAGAGGAGGCTCCCCTTTCTTTAAATTCTTCGGTAACTGATGCCATAGTAAGACCAGTATCAATAATGTCTTCCAGGATTATGATATCTTTCTTAAACACATTTTCATTAATACCGATAAGTTCTTTGATAGATCCTGAACTCGACATATTTGAATAGGATGAAAGCTTGATAAAAGAAACCTTACTTTCAAGTTTAACATGTTTCATCATGTCGGCTACAAACATAAATGATCCATTCAGAATCCCAATAAATAATGGACTTTTGCCTTTATAATCTTTGTTAATTTGTTTCGCTATAGAAGCAATTTTTTTCTGCAGCTCCTCCTCATTTATCAAAACTTTAAAGGATTTATCCTTTATCTTCATTATGCTGTAAAAATCAGTTAGGGCAGCAAAGATATACCATTTATGTTGTTGTAAAGCCCATACACTATATAGAAATTACAAGTTCATCGCTTTTCAGTACAATTCATCGTGGTTTGTGATTCACCTTTATTTATTCTAACTTGCTGAGTTTAAAAAGCTTATAAGAAATTGAAAATCCATAATTTAAGTGAAACTAATTCTGTTGCCAATAACTTTCTGGCCGAAATAAGAGATGTTAAAGTACAAAATGACCGGTTACGCTTCAGAAAAAACTTGTCAAGACTGGGCGAAATCCTGGCCTATGAGATGTCGAAGCATCTGGATTTTGAAGAAGAATCTATAACGACTCCACTAAGTTCAGTAAAACAGAAGGTTATTAATAAACAACCTATCCTGATTTCTATTCTAAGGGCCGGGATGCCATTTTTTGAAGGTGTACAAAGCTTTTTCGACCATGCTGATGCCGGTTTTGTAGGAGCATTCAGATCAAGTGATTTTTCTGCTACAAGCCTGATTGAACTAAGCTATTTTGCAGTACCCGATCTTTCAGATAAAATTCTTGTAATCGCGGATCCCATGCTGGCTACCGGCCAATCAGTTATAGATACAATCGATCAACTAAAAAGGTATGGCACACCGAGGAAAGTATTTCTGTTAGCCGTAATTGCAGCACCAGAGGGGATAAAGAACATTGAAAATAATTGTGATGTATCAATAGATCTCTGGTGTGGTGCTATTGACGAAAAGTTAAACAATAAAGCCTATATCGTGCCCGGGTTGGGAGATGCCGGAGATCTAGCCTATGGCCCCAAATTATAATTAGACCTAATTGCTTGGTTCTTTCTTAACACCTGCTATTTTTACCACTCGATTATTAATAAAAAAATCTAAGTGTTAATAAGTATCTTTTTTGTTAGTAATCGTTTATCAGATAATAATATGGAGTTATCTAATAAATAATAACCACTTGGAAGAAATACTTAGCATATTATCCATCTACCTTTTCAGTATGGTCAAAATAATTCTTGGCCCTACAATTGGATATGCTGCCGGTCTCTCACCGCTGTTAACAATATTCCTTACTGTTTCCGGTATGATGACTACTGTATTAATCTTGACATTTATTGGTGAAAAGCTCAGAAACAGGATAATAAAAAAGTACTTTAAGCCTAAAAGGGTTTTTTCACCACGTAGCAGAAGGTTTGTTAAAGTATGGAGAAATTATGGTGAGATGGGTATCTCATTTTTAACCCCATTTCTTCTGTCACCCCCGGTTGGATCAATAATAACAATGGCCTTTGGCGGATCAAGAAGAAAAACAATTGGGTATATGCTTCTCTGGGGTGTTGTTTGGACTACGATTATCACTTATACCATGTACTATGCTGGCGATGAATTAAGAGAATTTATTGAAGCAAAGTTTTAATATTTATTCTCGCAATCCCGATAGCGATCGGGACACAGAGACGCTAAGTTGATAATATGAAATTATGGGATTTGGGATTTGTCCCAATTGCTATTGGGATTTGATTATTTCGCTTTCTCATCCGGTAATATGTCGATGTCATGTATCAACACTCTTTTAGCAATTTTTTGCCCGGTAGTGGTAACTGCCAATCCTCCCAGAGCTGTTTCTTTATACCTGTTTTCAATACTTTCCCCTACCTCACCCATGGCTTCTACAGATTCATCTACCGGAATCACAGAATCTACCCCTGCAATGGCTATTTGAGCTGAGCTGTTGGCGATGGCTGCCGCACTGGCATTACGTACCACACAAGGCACTTCTACCAAACCTGCCACAGGATCGCAAATCAAACCCAGCATACATTGTATTGTTATAGCCACAGCATTAAATATCTCATCTACGCTACCCTCCAGGCAATAAACAATCGCTCCGGCAGCCATGGCAGCTGCGCTGCCTGTTTCCGCCTGGCAACCGCCAACAGCTCCTGCCAGACTTGACTTATTCTCTATTATCAAAGCTATACCTGCCGCTACCAATAATGCTTCATGCATCTTTTTGTCAGACAGGTTATGTAGCTCCTGTAAAGTAAATAGAACACCTGGTAAAATACCGGAAGCCCCGGCAGTTGGTGCCGCCACCACTCTCCCCATACAGGCATTCAGTTCCTTGGCGCTTAATGCTCTCGCCACTAAATCCTGAAACTCTTTTGAAAGCACTGTTTTATCTGTAGCCTTAACTTTTTTGGCGCCATTATTAATCATTCCTGATCGAGAAGTCATGTCATCAGTAAATCCCGCATTCACCGCTTCTTTCATTACATGGTAATTGGCAGCAACACCTTCCCATACTGCATTTTTCGTAGCTCCGTTCTCCTTCACTTCATACGCCACGACTGAATCAACTAATTTGCCGGGATCATTTTTACAGTACTTATTCCAATCTTCAAATGATTCAAATAGAAAAGCCATTGGTTATAATCTTTTTGACAAAAGTAAAAATAACCACTAACTCTAACTCTATAAGCTCATTGAAAAGCAGTAAATTACATCTGGTTTTACTATGATGTCGTACCTATTCAAATCTGCCCGTCTAGGATTTCGTATATGGGAAGAATCCGATATTGAAAAAATGGCGCTGATTAACGCAGACGCTGTGGCAATGGAGTTTCTTCCATCAACAAGGACCTTACGAGAAACTAAAGCCTTCATTAATAAAATGCAAAAGATGTATGCTGAAAAAGGATACTGTTATTTCGCTGTAGATTTATTAGAAGATAATAGCTTTATTGGTTTTATTGGATTAGCTGAACAAACCTATAAAGCCGATTTCACTCCTTGTATAGATGTAGGTTGGCGACTGGCAAAAAAATATTGGGACAAAGGGTATGCAACAGAGGGAGCTAAAAAGTGCTTGAAATATGGATTTGATGAACTAGGTCTTAGCGAAATCTTTGCAGTGGCACCAGTGATTAATAACAGGTCTATCAATGTAATGAAGAAAATCGGGATGGTAAAAGTGAAGGAGTTTATTCATCCTCAATTAATAGATAATGAAAGACTTAGGGATTGTGTACTATATAAAAGCAGTGGAAATTAACTCCAGAGGAGTTGCGCCTTTGTAGTAATAAGAAAAAATAATAAAACAAGCTCCGAAGGAGTGAAACATTTGAGTAAATGATAAGGTGTCACCACGATGTGGCTAATTATCTAGTAATTCAATCTTACTACAAAGGCCAGACAACTACGTTGCCAATACTTTTTTGTGCTTAAGGTTACAACAACCATATTTATCCTAATTTATTAAGCACACCCTCTACTTCAATGTCATTTAAGCATGCCCAATCTCCCCGATAACATGGCTTATCTCCAAACACCGAACAAGGCCTGCAGGAAAGTTCTTCTGCCAGAACCTCAACAATAAATTGCTCATTATTATTTAGTGGGCCAAAGCCTGCATAATGATGAGTTCCACCCCATATAGAGACAACCTTTGTATTGCAGAGAGCTGCCAGGTGCATGTTAAAGGAGTCCATAGCCACTACAACATCTAACCTGTGCATCAGCGCTATTTCTTTTTCCAGTGAAAATACGCCTGCTGCATTCACACAATGAGGATATACAGATGCCAAGTTGTTCAAGTCTTCAGCTTCTTCTCTTCCGCCAAGAAGAAATACCTGGCAATCCTTCTCTCCAAGAGATTCTATCAAGGTAGTCACCTTGCTTAAAGGCCAGGTCTTCTGCTTATGGAGTGAATAGGGTGCTATCCCAATCCATGTCTTGTTTTTTACAAACCCGTTCTCCTCCAGGAATTGATCAAGTTCCTTCTCGATTTTCTCACTTGCTTGAAGTACATCCCCAGAAGCCAGTTCCCCTTCCAATCCAAATGCTCTAAAAACATCCAGGTACCTTTCTGTAGTATGCTTTAATTTTTTGAAAACCTTGTTTTCTTTTCTTACAAGCTGCTTTTTCTCTACCCTACCCTTATCAATTTTATGTACAGGTATCGCGGAGAATCTAAATAAAGATCCAATGATCCATGTGCGCATTACACTGTGCAGGTCAATCACAGCATTCCATTCTCCTTGATTCTTCAACTCTCTGAACAACTGCCATAATCCAGCCAGCCCTTCGTAATCTTTAAGGTTTACACCATAGAAAGTCAGCCTATCAATATCATAAAAGAAAGGTTCAAACCTGCTGTTCGACACCATCGTAATCTCAACATCAGGATTGCTTTCCAGAATACCGCGTACTGCTGGAACTGTGAGGGCAACATCGCCCATCGAAGAAAAACGAATGACTAACAAGCGCATGACTCAAGCTTGCTATTTTTTGTTATAAAATACAGGATTAGTTGATGGATCGTTATAAAGTTTCATTTGCCTGTAAACCTTCATCATTCTTTTACCCGACTGTAAATCATCCTGTAATTGTTCGAAACTTGTATAAAGATCTGTCTGTTGTTCCAGCAACACTGTCAGCTTTGCCTTCGCTTTGGCAACATGATCCTCCGCCACCCCTGATCTGTCAGTTTGCTCCTGCATGTGATAGATTTTCAAAGCCAGTATGGATAGCCTGTCAATCACCCATGCTGGGCTTTCAGTATTAACAGTGGCATTATCATCAACCTTAACATCCTGATATTGCCCTATAAACCAATCATCAGTAGCTTCCACCATATCAGTTCTACGCTGATTGGAAGCATCGATGAGGCGTTTTAGCGCCATCCCTTCATGGGGATCTATTTCAGGATCACGTATCAGGTCTTCATAATGCCACTGTACTGTATCTATCCAGCATTTATGATATAATAATCCTTCAACCGATCCTTCGGAATAAGGAGACTTCATTTCCTGATCCACATTGTCATGAACATGGTAATCCGAAATACATCGACTGAAAATTTCTTTACATAATGCTGCTTTAATCATTAGCTTAATTTTGAAAGTGAGTCTTTAATTCTTTTAATTGCCTCTACCAGGTCTTCTCTAGATGCCGCATAAGATAATCTTACACACTCAGGAATACCGAATGCATCACCTGTCACCACTGAAACATGAGCTTCTTCAAGCAAGTACATACTTAAGTCACTGGCATTGTCAATAGCGCGACCATTATACGATTTGCCAAAGTATGATGATACGTCAGGGAAGAAATAAAATGCGCCACTTGGCATTAAAGTTTTCAAGCCTGGAATCTCAGCAAGAAGGTCATAAACAAGCTTTCTACGCTCACCATATTCATTAACCATTTCTTGTGTTGGGCCAAAGTCCTCCTGAAGGGCCGATAATGCAGCTCTTTGTGCTATACCGTTGATTCCAGAGGTGAACTGTCCCTGTATCTTATTGCAAGCTTTAGCAATTACCTCATTGGCACACATGTACCCTACACGCCAGCCAGTCATGGCATAAGCCTTAGAGACTCCATTAATAGTAATTATCCTGTCCTGCACTGATGGATAAGAACCAATGCTTATATGCTCACCAACAAAATTTATGTACTCATATATCTCGTCAGAAATCACATATAGATTCGGATATTTTTCAACTACCTTCACTATAGCTTCTGTCTCCTCCATGGTGAATGCTTCTCCGGAAGGATTGCAAGGTGATGAATAGATCATCAACTTGGTCTTGTCGGTAATGGCAGCTTCAATTTGATCTGCAGTAGCTTTGAATTTATTTTCAAAAGTTCCTTTTACGTAAACCGGGGTGCCTTCTGCAACCTCTACCAAATCGGCATAGCTTACCCAATATGGACTAAGTACCAGCACCTCATCTCCAGGATTAAGCATTGCCATCATAACGTTGGCAATAGAATGCTTAGCTCCATTTGATACAACAATGTTCGTTGCCGTGCAATCAATATTGTTTTCTTCCCTAAACTTTTTAGCAATAGCTTCACGTAAATCAGGATAACCAGGCACCGGCGGATAGCTGAAATATTTTTCAGAATTAATTGCCGTTATCGCTGCCTCCTGAATATGTTTGGGGGTCTTAAAGTCAGGTTCTCCCAAACTTAAACTGATAACATCTACACCTTTTGCTCGTAGATCTTTTCCTTTCTGAGCCATAGCAATTGTTGCCGACTCATTCATGTTGATAACACGTTGCGATAATGGATTCATAGTTATTATTTGATTAATCGAAATGCAAAAATAGGTGCTGGGCAATTACCGCAATAAGTATTATTGAGAAATTATTTTCTTAGAGGCTGGTTCTATTCAAAATACTTCGCCCCAGAGTTACCTCATCTGTATATTCCAACTCACTTCCTACCGGAACTCCCCTGGCTATTCCCGTAATTTTTATATTAAATGGTTCCAGCTTTTTAGTCAAATAGAAAGCAGTAGTGTCTCCTTCCATGGTTGCCGGTAATGCAAGAATAATCTCTTTAACCTGGTCATTTTCCTTTACCCGCTTAATAAGAGCCTCAATGGTTAGTTCTTCCGGGCCAACACCATCAATGGGCGATATTATGCCTCCCAGAACATGATATTTACCGAAATACTGATTGGTGTTTTCTATGGCCATCACATCACGCATATCTTCAACTACACATAATATTGATTCGTCCCGCTTAGAACTGGCGCAAATTCCACATATCTCATTATCTGAAATATTGTAACACACAGAGCAATACTTAATGTTTTCTCGCAAGTCTTGAAGCGAACCTGCCAGCAAGGAAGTTTCTGTAGTTTCCTGTTTTAATAAATGCAAAACGATGCGAAGTGCCGACTTTTTACCTATCCCTGGCAGTTTGGCCACCTCGGTAATCGCATTCTCGATAAGTTTAGAAGAATATGCCATGTTATGAAACTATCCTTGCATCAATTCCTGCATCGCAAATGGCATCCTTTACGGGCACTAATTCTGTCCGCGACCCTGATTTAACAGCACATTTTCCCTTATAGTGGATAATCCAGGTACATTGCTCAGCCTGCTCCTGGGTATGTCTACATACTTTAATCAAAGTGTTGATTACATGATCAAAAGTGTTTATATCATCATTATATACTACCACTTGCTGTTCATCAACAGTTATCTCTTCAACATCGGCAATAGTTTGTTCAAATTCCCTCGGATTACTACTCATTCTACTAATCTTGTAGTAAATATTGTGTTACTTTCCACAAATTTATCGAAAATTGCAATAAAGTAAGCGCACAAACTATTTGATATGAGTCCTCTATTAGTTGCCAGCATTATTGGCGGATATTTCCTGGTTTTAATAATTATCTCACATTTTACGTCAAAAAAGGCTACCAACGAAACCTTTTTCACAGGGAACAGGCAATCGCCCTGGTTTGTTGTGGCCTTTGGGATGATTGGTGCTTCGCTCTCGGGAGTTACCTTTATATCCATCCCTGGAGAGGTAGGATCTCTGATCTCTGATGCTGAACCAATACATAAAGCGTTTTCTTACTTCCAGCTAGTCCTAGGCTATTTATTAGGATATTTCGTGATTGCCAATGTGCTTATGCCCATGTACTACCGGCTCAACCTGGTTTCTATCTATACCTATCTTGAACAACGATTTGGGTTAAAGACATATAAAACCGGCTCGCTTTTTTTCCTGATTTCTCAGTCGATGGGGGCATCATTAAGGTTATTCCTGGTAGCAGGTGTATTACAAATTGCATTTTTTGATGCCTATAATATCCCTTTTATGGTTACGGTTACCGTTACTATTTTGCTCATTTGGATCTACACATTCAGAGCAGGGATAAAAACAATTGTCTGGACAGATACGCTTCAAACTTTTTTTATGCTACTTGCAGTTGGTATCACTATTTATATCGTTTCCGATACACTGAATTTGTCTTTTGGCGGATTGGTGTCTTCAATCGAGGAACATGAGTACTCGAAAATATTTTTCTGGGATTGGAAAAGCTCTAAATTTTTCTTCAAGCAGTTTTTCTCTGGCGCCTTTATTGCCATCGTGATGACAGGCCTTGATCAGAACATGATGCAGAAGAACCTTACATGTAAAAATATTGGTGAGGCCAAAAAGAATATGTACTGGTTCAGCGCCATTCTGGTGCCGGTAAACTTTCTTTTCCTCACACTTGGTTTGCTGCTATATCTCTATGCCGCTGAGATGGGAATAGCCCTGCCAGAACGATCTGATGACTTATACCCTATTTTAGCGATACAACATTTCACCCCTTTCATTGGAATAGTATTTTTATTAGGAATTATTGCAGCAGCATTCTCAAGTGCCGATTCAGCATTAACTGCCCTAACCACTGCTTTCTGTGTTGATTTCCTTAACCTGAAACACCTGCCAGAACAAAAACGCAAGCAAAGAAGGCTTATGGTCCATGTGGGATTCTCTATTGTCTTATTTCTGATTATAGTTGTTTTCAGAATACTCAATGATGACAGTGTTATTACAGCTGTATTTAAAGTGGCTGGTTATACCTATGGCCCTTTACTTGGCTTATACTCCTTTGGCCTTTTCACAAAGTGGAAAACAAAAGATAATCTTGTTCCTGTTGTTGCGGTTTTAGCGCCAATAATAACATTTTTCCTAAGCCATTATTCTGATAAAATTATCCCGGGTTATAACATGGGATTTGAACTATTGATTATTAATGGGCTCTTAACTTTTATTGGATTAATGTTGATTAGGAAATAACCCACCCCCGCCAAAGGTCGGGCAGGCCTAAATCCCCTCCCAGGAGGGGACTTAGTTGTCTAAT
>JBDLIU010000135.1:0-11825 GCA_039714715.1 Bacteroidota bacterium | reverse complement strand
ACTGTTGAAGACACAGCAAGTTATTGGGATGTAGGTGAGTTTATTGCAGTTTCTTATAAATTAATGGTACCCCACCCTCCGGGAGCCCCATTTTTCTTGCTCTTAGGAAGAATGGCCTCTTTCTTTAGTATGGATGATCCTTTACAGGTTGCCTTCTGGATAAATATGCTAAGCGTAGTGGCCAGCGCATTTACAATACTCTTTATGTTCTGGAGCATTACTTTATTTTCAAGGAAGCTTCTTAAGATAAATGGGGAAATGTCACAGGCAAATATCATTGCCATTTTGGGCGCTGGATTGGTTGGCTCATTAGTTTATACATTCTCCGACACTTTCTGGTTCTCAGCAGTTGAGGCAGAAGTATATGCCATGTCATCTTTTCTGGCAGCATTTGTTGTATGGGCCATGCTTAAATGGGAGCTTATTGAGGATGAAAGTACAGCTAACCGCTGGTTAATCCTGATAGCCTATGTAATTGGCATATCCATTGGAGTACACCTGCTTAACCTGGTAGCCATACCTGTACTAGGCCTGATTTATTACTTTAAAAAATACCCGATTGTCACCCGAAATGGTGTTATTATAACCCTCCTAATAAGCGGATTGATTATCATCGTTATCAATAATGGCATTATACCCGGGTTGCCGGCTTTGGCAGGCAAACTGGAGATATTATTTGTAAATGGTTTTGGCCTTGGATTTGGTTCGGGAATTATATTCCTGGTTGTTCTCTTACTTGGTAGTTTAATATATGGTATCATTTACACTCAACAAAAAAGTAAAGTATTATTTAATACTGCCCTGCTTTCACTTGCCTTTATCTTAATTGGGTATTCTTCTTATACTATAGTGGTTATACGCTCTGCTTATGATCCCCCGATTGATGAGAATAATCCTGAAGATGTAATGAGTGTGGTTTCATATCTCCTAAGAGAACAGTATGGAAGTCGCCCATTGGTTCACGGTCAATACTTTACTGCACAGACCAAGGATCAAAAGAAAGGAGCACCTGTTTATGTAAAGGGTAAGGATAAGTATGTTATCGGTGACTATAAACTGGAGAATGAGTATGATAATGACCAAATGACCATCATGCCAAGAATGTGGTCTGCTAATCATGCGAGTAGATACAGAGAAATAATGGGACTCCGACAAGGTGAAAAACCTTCATTTGTAGAGAATATTGGCTTCATGCTTAAGCATCAGATGGGGCATATGTACTGGAGATACTTTATGTGGAACTTCTCCGGCAGAGAAAGTGATATCCAGGATGCCACCTGGTTGAGTCCCCTGGATGCATTTGTAGATGTCCCGCAAAGTATAAAAGATAACCGGGGCAGAAATAATTACTTTATGCTACCATTGTTACTTGGTATTATCGGAATGATATTTAGCTATTATAAAGATCCAAAGCAGTTTTTTATTGTTCTATCATTGTTCTTCCTATTGGGATTGGCATTGATACTTTACCTGAATTCCCCTCCAACTGAACCTCGAGAAAGAGATTACATATACGTAGGATCATATTATGCATTTGCCTTTTATATTGGATTTGGAGTACTGGGAATTATCAGCTTCCTGTCAAGGTTTATGAAACCTGCTATTGCCGGATTAACTGCCATTATTATTTCATTAACGGCTCCAGCCATTATGGCCAGTGAGAACTGGGATGACCACGATCGTTCAGACAGGTTTTTCTCTGTTGATTCAGCAAAGAATTTCCTGGCTTCATGTGCTCCCAATGCCATACTATTCACAGGTGGCGACAATGACACATTCCCTCTCTGGTATGTTCAGGAGGTAGAAGGTTATCGTACTGATGTGAGAGTTGTTGTTCTCAGTTATTTTAACACCGACTGGTACATCGACCAGATGACCAGACCAGCGTATGAGTCTGAGTCATTCCCTTTCTCCTTGACAAGAGAAGATTACAGACAGGGAGGATTGAATGATTTCTTATTATATGATCCGAATTTTGGAATTACCTCTGCCATTAGTATTAAGCAATACCTGAAGCTAATTAAAGAGAATAATCCTCGACTAAGATATGATAGCCCTGCCGGATCAAGCCATACTGTACCCAGCAAGCACTTTTTCCTTGATATAGACACTGCTAAAGTTTTATCATCGGATATTATTCCGGAACAGATGAAACAATTGGTTGTTCCAAATATGCAATGGAGCATGAAGAAGAGCTATCTGGAGAAAAAAGATCTGATGGCCATGGACCTCATAGCCAGCAACAATTGGGAGCGGCCTATCTACTTTAATAATACCTCCAAGCAGGGGATTGGCCTTGATTTTGGTGACTACCTGGTACAGGAAGGGAATGCATTCAGATTATTACCGGTAAACAATGGTAACAGGGATATAGACCTGGTGAATACAGACATCATGTATGATAACCTGATGAATAATTTCCAATATCGGGAGCTTAATAATCCAAAAGTCTATTATAATGAAGACTACAGGAAGTTCGTACTGAATCACAGGGCTAGTTTTAATACGCTCACAGCCTATCTTATCAATGAAGGGAAAGAAGAAAAAGCGAGAGAGGTAGCCTTGAAAAACCTCGAGTTAATGCCTGACATTGCAACACCCTACGACTATACAACAGCTACAACTGTAGAATATTTAATGATACTCGGTGAAAAGGAAAGAGCGTTAGATATCGCCAATGTGTTAGGGCCCAGAGCTGATGAAAAAGTCGGGTACTATCTTAAGAATGACAATAACATTGCATTCGAGATGCAACAAAACCTGGTTATTTTGAGAGACCTCTCTCAAACAATGGCACGTTTTGGTGAGTATGATCTGGCGAAGCAATTTGGTGATGCCCTGGACAGTTACTACGAAATGCTCCAGATTAACACGGGATCAACACGTTAGAACAGCAAGGAGATCAAGACTTTGATCTGCATTCTCTGACACAAGGTAATCATCGTGAGTGATGGAGGCGACTAGTGAATTATCGTTAGACTGAAGTTTATTCCTGTTTAGCCTGTTCATGATTTCATAAGGTATCTTCAGAACAGCAGCAGGGAGTTTGTGTTGCAGATTAAAAACATCAAACCTCATTAGTTTTTCAACAGACCTTTTATTCTCCTCATAGTATTGCATCACCTTATCATTCCCGGTAATCCCTTTTATTTCCACTTTACTGAAAAAAGGTTTGCAAAGCTCTTCCAGTTGGTCTGCTGTATATTCACGAATGTGCCATGGATTCCTGCTTAAGCTCATTTTGATATTCGGAGTAGTAATCAAAGCAACACCTCCCGGCTTCATTATTCTTGCAATTTCTTCAAGGTATTTACTATCGTCCTTTACATGCTCAATAACCTGAAACGAGATTATTGATTCGAATTCATTATCCTTAAAATCAATAGGAGGAATGACCATTTGTTTAAACGTGGCTTCCGGATGTTCCTCAGATAGCTTATCTGTTACCTCCTGAATTTTATCGATGGCAGTATAATTTTCAACCAGATTCTGTAATAAATCTACACCTCTACCCTCTCCACATCCTATTTCCAACATATTACCCTTCACAAAATCACACGCCACATAGTAAGCCTTTAGTAATCGCTGGTGGATAGGGTTGTCAGATGAAATGGTATCTGACGCTATTTCTGTAGTATAAACACCCATATAAATAATTTTCGATGGCAAATTTCGTAAATTATTTAGTCTCTGAATTTATCTTGACTAAAGATTTATGTATTTTACAGGTATAGAAACTCTTTTCAGGATGAATAGTAAGTTAACCCTGTTTGTAGCTATTATCTATTCTATGCTTTTGAACTACCAATTAAAAGCACAAAATAAAATAGCCAATGTTGACTTCAATCACCAGTTCCGCATGAATGGCCTTCGGAGTGATGTAATTTGTATTAAAAATGATACAGCTGCATATCTATTGGTTCAATTCTCTGCTCCCTTCGACAGTATAAAGAATTATAATCTAAGTTATTCCCTTGTCAATTCAACTGGTGAGGAGATAAAGAAATATTATAAACTTAACCGTCTTTCACAATACTTTCAGTCTGAGAACAAATATGGTTCTCAATTCGGTGTACCGATAAAATTGGATGATCATAAGTATATTGCCTTTTGGCTATCAGATACCATTACTAAAACCATTTACCCTTATGTGACAGAAACAAATAAGGTGCAAAGAGGCAACGGTATTGCCTTAATATCTGGAGGATTAAATATGACCATATTTGAGCATTACCGGGAAGTTGGTTCAACAGTACGAATCAATGGGCATGTGAGTGTTGAAGATTCTGTTTTAATTGATTTTTATGATTATCATTTTCTGCCGGCACCCCCCCCTATGTCTCAGCGCAAAGACAGCCTTCGGGTTCCTTTTAAAAAGGATGAAAGTACTATTATTGGCATAGCAGATTCCTTTAAACTTGAACAAGAAGGGTTGTTTTACCTCCACTTCCCCGGCATGAAGTATGGCCATGCAATCTTAAGCAGACAAAGGTTTTACCCGAAGTTTACATCCATAGATAAACTTGTTGAAAGCCTTCGCTACATTGCTACAGAGGATGAATATAATAAAATGACCACGTCCTTTCAGAAAAAGGATCTTTTTGATGAATTCTGGCTGAACAACACCAAATCACCTGAAAAAGCCAAAGAGGCAATTATGGAATATTATAAAAGGATTAAAGAAGCTAACTGTCTTTTCACTACCTATAAAGAAGGGTGGAAATCTGATATGGGTATGATTTATATAATATTTGGAGCTCCTTCGCACGTTTACTATAATGATAATGGTGTAATGTGGGTTTACAACAAGACTTTTGAATTACCCCGCTTTGCTTTTTTCTTTAATCGTGTAGAATTGGGATTGCTGGGACAAGAATATAAACTAGAGAGAAAGCTGGAATTTGAGAAGCTATGGTTTAGAACCGTATCTTTGTGGCGAACAGGAAAAAAAGAATATTAATGTCTACAAACAATGATATGGTATTTGGTCGCAGACCAGTGATTGAAGCTATCAAAGCAGGAAAATCTTTAGATAAAATATTTGTTCAGCGAAATCTTGAAGGAGAGCTGGCAGATGAACTATTCAGCTTAGTAAAAGAGAATAAATTGGTTTTCACAAAAGTGCCAATAGAAAAGTTAAACAGGCTCACCCGTAAAAATCACCAGGGAATTGTTGCTTTCATTTCCCCTATTGACTTTTCCAATATTGACCATATTATTGATCAATGTTATGCTGAGGGTCGCAATCCTCTTGTTCTTGTCCTTGACAGAATTACTGATGTTAGAAACTTTGGAGCAATTGTGCGTACCGCAGAATGTTCAGGTGTAGATGCCATATTAATTCCAGCCCGGGGTGCTGCACAAATCTCCGGTGATGCGATGAAAACATCCGCTGGTGCCCTTAACCTTGTCCCTATATGCAGAACTCAAAACCTGATAGCACAATTAAAATTAATTCAACAATCTGGTATAAGCCTGGTAGCCTGTACAGAAAAAGCAACTGAAACACTTTATAATACACCTTTTACCCAACCCTCTGCTATTATAATGGGAGCTGAAGATACAGGAATAAGTCCCGATATTTTAGATATCTGTGAATACAAAGCCCAAATACCAATGGTCGGTAAAATTGAATCTCTCAATGTATCCACATCAACAGGAATAATTCTGTATGAAGCAATCCGACAACGTAATTATACTGCTAACAACTAATTACAAATATTCAGACTTATTCTGGGCCTGGATATCATGAACAATCTGTCGTAATGATGTCTTACAATCTTTAGAAGCAACCAGTACGGCATTTCCATGATGTGCTACCAATAGGTCATCAACACCACATACCACCAGAAGTTTTTTCTTCCTGCCAATAATGGTACAATTGTTACTATCGTAAACCATGGCATTACCTCTTATTACATTATCGTTTTCGTCTTTCTCGCTTGACTCATAGAGCGTATCCCAGGACCCCAGGTCAGACCACCCGAAATCACCGAGAACCACAAATACGTTTTTAGCTTTTTCCATTATACCATAGTCGATAGAAATACTTTTACATTGCGTATAACATTCATCAACTGCTTCTTGCTCTTTGGCTGTATAAAGATGCTCTTCAATACTGTCAAAAGATTCTGCCATATCCGGTAAGAACTGCCCAAAAGCCGTTTTGATAGAAGAAACTGAAAAAACAAAAATACCTGCATTCCAAACGAACTCACCGCTTTCAACAAAAGTCCTGGCAATTTCAAGCTCAGGCTTCTCGGTAAAGGTTTTTACTTTTTTAATATCAGTCGAATCATCCTCCATATATTGTATGTAACCATAACCTGTTTCAGGTCTGTTTGGTTCTACACCAACAGTTACAATCCTTTCGGAAGATTTTGCGGCATTCGCAGCTTTTTTAATAAGACTGGTAAAAATTTCATCTTTAAAAACAACGTGATCTGCCGGGGAAACAATAATGGTTGCATTAGGATCCTTTTTACCAATTTTATAACTGGCATAGGCTATACAAGGCGCAGTATTTCGCTGAAAAGGCTCCAGAAGGATTTGCTCCATGCTCAATTCAGGAAGCTGTTTAGCTATAAGGGATTTGTACTTCTTATTTGAAACAATAAATATTTTATCAGCATCGGTTATTGCTCTAAACCTTTCAAAGGTCATCTGCAATAATGATTTTCCCAATCCTAATACATCTAGAAACTGCTTTGGCTTTTTAACTCTGCTAAATGGCCAAAATCTGGTGCCAGAGCCCCCCGCCATTATTACAACATAGGTGTTTGACATATTTACTTTCTTAATTTATGTGCAATTTAAATGTGCTCTACAAAAAAAATTAAACGCTTTTCAAACTACTAAATTTTCATTATCTTCATGTAATAAGGTAATGAATGTTTTAAAGCAAAGATAGCTAACTAAGTGGATACTATTTCACAAGTTAATGATTAGTAAATATGTTAGTTGAGCAAGACGATAAATTAAAGGTTGCCCTTAAAGAAGTTTTTGGGTTTGATAAATATAGGGGCAATCAAGAGGAGGTAATAAAATGTCTTTATGAAGGCGATGACACTTTTGTCATCATGCCTACTGGAGCAGGTAAATCACTATGTTATCAATTACCAGCAATTGTGTTGGAGGGCACTGCTATTATAATTTCCCCATTAATAGCATTAATGAAGAACCAGGTAGACCAGATGCAGGCATTTGGTATTGACGCACGGTTTTTAAATTCTACCCTTTCGAAGACAGAAATAAAGAGAGTCAAGGAAGACACACTGGCAGAAAAGGTGAAATTGCTCTATGTTGCTCCTGAATCCCTTACTAAGGAAACGAATGTAGAATTTCTAAAACAAGCCAGGATTTCTTTTGTTGCAGTTGATGAAGCCCATTGTATATCGGAGTGGGGCCATGATTTCCGCCCTGAATATAGAAGGATAAAGTCAATAGTTCATGAAATAGACGCTCATCCTATTATTGCCCTAACAGCCACAGCAACACCGAAGGTTCAGCTCGACATTACCAAAAACCTCGAAATGGAGGCCTCCGAGTTGTTTATTAGCTCTTTTAACAGGGATAACCTATATTATGAGGTTCGACCAAAACAAGATATTAAAAAACAGTTGATAAGGTTTCTGAAAACACAACATGGTAAGTCAGGAATAATCTATTGTTTAAGCAGAAAGAAAGTAGAAGAAGTTGCTGAATTTCTGAGTGTGAATGGTTTTAAGGCAGCTCCATACCATGCTGGTCTTGAGAGTAACATAAGGATGAAAAATCAGGATGATTTTTTAAATGAAGATACAGATATCATTGTGGCTACAATCGCATTCGGGATGGGAATTGATAAACCAGATGTACGATTTGTAATTCATTACGATGTCCCTAAATCACTGGAAGGATACTATCAGGAAACAGGAAGAGCAGGAAGGGATGGGGTGCAAAGTCATTGCCTGATGTTTTTCAGCCATAATGACATTCTCAAGCTTGATAAGTTTAATAAAGATAAACCTGTACAGGAACGTGACAATTCAAGGTTACTGCTTCAAGAAATGACGTCCTTTGCTGAGTCAGCTGTATGCAGGAGGAAGCAATTACTTCATTATTTTGGCGAGTCATATGATCATGGTAATTGCCAGAATTGTGATAACTGCGTGCACCCAACAGAAACTTTTTCCGGTGAAGATCATGTAAAACTCGTCATTCAAACGGCGCTTCAAACGGAAGAACGATTTGGTATGCTGCACCTTGTTGATGTAATCACAGGTAAAAAATCTGATTATGTTACCAGCTACAAGCACGACCAGCTGGACGTATTTGGCAAGGGCAATGAAGACTGTGAAGACCTATGGAGATCTGTAGTGCGACAAAGTCTTTTACATGAGTTCCTTGAAAAGGACATTAATAATATTGGTATATTGAAAGTGACAAAAAAAGGCCTGAATTATCTGGATGATCCTTTTAATATCACACTGTTCAAAAATCACGATTATGATGATATAAAGGTTGAGGATGAAGAAATTGGGCAGGTAGAAAGGACACCTCACGCTTATGATGAATCTCTGTTTAGCATGTTAAAAACTCTCCGGAAGTCAGTTGCTAAACATAAAGGAATACCGCCTTATGTGGTCTTCCAGGACCCTTCACTAGAAGAAATGGCGACAACATTCCCATGTACACTTGAAGAACTTCAAAAAATCAATGGAGTCGGACAGGGGAAAGCTCAAAAATTTGGGGAAGAGTTTGTAGAGGTAATAAGCAAGTATGTTGAAGAAAACGATATCATTACAGCTTTTGATGTAACGATAAAATCAACCGTTAATAAATCTAAAAACAAAGTATTCATAATTACTCAGATTGACAAAAAGCTTGATCTGGAAGAAATCGCAGATGCTAAAGGGCTTAAAATGAATGATGTGCTTTCTGAAATTGAAAATATTGTATCATCAGGTACCAAACTAAATCTCGACTATTATATTGACCAGGTGCTGGATGGTGAGAGACAGGATGATTTAATTGATTATTTTTTAAGTGCAGAAACAGATGATCTGGATACAGCACTGGAATGTGAAGACAATGATGATTACTCAGAAGACGATATTCGATTAATGCGAATTAAATTTTTATGTGAGTACGCGCATTAATTTACAGAACACGATATTTGTTGTTTAATTTTTATAAGAATGAATGTATTAATTATAGGTTCGGGAGGACGTGAACATGCCCTTGGATGGAAGATAGTCCAAAGTGATAAATGTGATAAACTATATGTTGCTCCCGGTAACGCGGGCACCGCAGCAATAGGAGAAAACCTAAACATTAAAGTAAATGAGTTTGAGGCTATAGCATCAGCTATAAATGAATATCATATTAAAATGGTGGTTATCGGCCCTGAAGATCCTCTTGTAAATGGTCTGAGTGATTTTCTGAGTCAACAACCTGGTTTTGAAGATTTAATGATAATAGGGCCCAATGCAGCAGGTGCTCAGCTGGAAGGAAGCAAGGATTTTTCCAAAACCTTTATGGAAGAGAATAATATTCCCACTGCCAGCTTTAGGACTTTTGAAAAGAATGATTTGGAAGAAGCCTATGCATACATCGATACCCAGCAAACACCCATAGTAGTAAAAGCTGATGGGCTCGCAGCAGGCAAAGGAGTAATTATTGCACAAACAAAAGAAGATGCAAAAGCCGCTGTGAAATCAATGTTAATTGATAACCAGTTTGCAGAAGCGGGCCATAGAGTGCTTATCGAACAACATTTGAATGGTATTGAACTTTCAGTTTTTGTTCTTTCAGATGGAGTAAATTATAAAATCCTTCCTGAAGCAAAAGATTATAAACGAATTGGAGAAAAAGATACAGGGCTGAATACCGGAGGTATGGGTGCTATTTCTCCGGTAATATTTGCAACTGATGAGTTTTTAAGTAAGGTAGATAAAAAGGTAATTCAACCTACACTATCAGGCCTCAATAATTCAGGAATTCGATATGTTGGATTTATTTTCATTGGGCTAATGAATATTGATGGTGAACCATATGTAATTGAATATAATGTTCGCATGGGAGATCCGGAAACACAAGTAGTAATACCACGTATTGAGAATGACCTTCTTGAACTCCTGGAAGCAACTGCATCTGGCACTCTCGACAAAATAGAATTAAAACTCGATAAGAATACAGCTTCAACTGTTGTTGGTGTGGCGGGTGGCTATCCGCAGGCTTACGCCAAAGGAGACCTTATCAAAGGCCTGGATAAAACAGTAGCGGCAACCGTATTTCACGCGGGCACAAAATCTGATAAAGGTAATGTTGTAACCAATGGCGGACGAGTGATTGCCGTAACCGGTAAGGGAGCTTCGTTAAAAGATGCATTGAATAACAGTTATTCTACTTTAGAGCAGATCAACTGGGACAATATGTATTATCGAAAAGACATCGGGCAAGATCTGTTAGCTTTAAATCAGTAAAATCGTTTTCAATTTCTACCATTAGCTAAGTATTTATTTATCTTAGCGAATAGAATAGTTTTTCAATGAACAATTGCAACACCTGTACGCTTAATGACGAGACTGCCAGTGATGGCTGTCGGAGTGGTGGATGCCTGACAGGTGGTTGCAACAAACTCAATGTTTTCGATTGGCTATCCGACATGGATATCCCTGTTGGGGATCGCTTTGATGTGGTTGAAGTTCGTTTCAAGAATGGGCGTAAAGCATTTTATCGAAATAAAACCAACCTTGAACTCAATACTGGCGACTCGGTAGTAATTGATGTGCCTAACGGTCATCATATAGGTTACATTTCCCTTCAGGGCGAATTGGTGCGATTACAGATGAGAAAGAAGAATGTAGAGGACGATGATTCTATCAGACAGATCTACCGTATTGCATCATCAAATGATATCGAAAAGTATGAGAAAGTAAAAAACAGGGAGATGTCTACCCTTTATCGAACTCGTGAGATCATTCAGCAGATGGATCTTTCGATGAAGCTTACAGACGTTGAGTACCAGGCAGATAATACCAAAGCTACATTTTTTTACTCAGCTGATGAACGAGTTGATTTCCGTGAACTGATCAAGGTACTGGCAAGCGAGTTTAAAATAAGGGTTGAAATGCGACAGATCAGCCTTAGGCAGGAAGCAGGACGTATGGGTGGTATTGGATCTTGTGGTCGGGAGATTTGTTGCTCTACCTGGTTAACCGACTTTAAAACGGTTACTACGAGCTCGGCAAGATACCAGAACCTTTCACTTAATCCAGCTAAATTAAGCGGGCAATGTGGCAGACTAAAATGTTGCCTGAATTATGAGTTAGATACCTATATGGAAGCTCTTGAAGATATTCCTAAAGTGAGCAAACCTTTGCAGACTAAAAAAGGTGATGCCCACTTGCAGAAAACCGATATCTTTAGAAAAGTCATGTGGTTTGGGTATACGGGTGAGAATATGTGGCATCCAATAACAACTGAAAGAGTACATAACATCCTGAATCTTAATGAGAAGGGTATTCTGCCAGACACCCTGCAGGTTGATAAGGATATTGATAAACTAGAACATGATCAGGCAGTTTCCAGCGACCTGGACAGGCTCGACAGGAAGTACAATAGCAAGGGTAAAAAGAAGAAGAAAAAAAAATCAAGAAAGAGAAGAAGGAAATCACCCAATAGCAATAAGAGTAATCAAGCATAAAAATGAAATATCCTGTCTGGCTTTTGTTTGTTGCACTATTCATCTCCTCTTGCGATAAGTCTAAGGTATATGAAAATGTGAGTGAACTTACCAATGGTTATTGGTTGGCTGATTCAACGAAAACCTTTGAATTTCA
>JBDLIU010000134.1:0-11831 GCA_039714715.1 Bacteroidota bacterium | reverse complement strand
CCCTTACTCCTTTATTGTATTCGGAGACATCTGCCAGGCCGCCTGTCGGGAAATCTGGGAATAATTTAGGGCTTCTTCCTTTTAGTATGTCTATTGATGCTTTAATCAGCTCATTGAAGTTGTGAGGTAGTATTTTTGTAGATAGCCCTACCGCAATACCTTCTACACCCTGGGTAAGCAATAATGGAAACTTAACAGGCAAAGAAACCGGCTCTTTTTTACGTCCATCGTAGCTAAGCTGCCAGTCGGTGGTCTGTGGATTAAAAACCACATCCAGAGCAAATTTCGATAAGCGAGCTTCGATATATCGTGCTGCTGCGGCTCTGTCGCCCGTATTTACATCGCCCCAGTTACCCTGCGTGTCTATAAGCAGGTCTTTTTGCCCCAGGTTAATGATAGCATCCCCTATGGCAGCATCACCATGCGGATGAAACTGCATAGATGTTCCGATGATATTAGCCACTTTATTGAAACGACCATCATCCATCTCTTTCATGGCATGCATTATTCTTCTCTGAACAGGCTTTAAGCCATCAGAAATATCGGGTACTGCCCTTTCCAGAATTACATAAGAAGCATAATCGAGAAACCAATTCTCATACATCCCCGATAGAGCAATTCTATCCTGCATTTGTTCATCCTTAGGCCGTTGCTCCTCATTCATCTCAGTATTCTCACTCATGATACTTCATCCTCTACGAGGTCTTTTTCTACCCTCAGCTTATCAATTATAAATTTTTGTCTGTCGGGTGTGTTTTTACCCATATAAAACGATAATAGCTTATCTATATCTGTATCCTGCCTAATAATAACAGGATCAAGACGTATATCACTGCCAATAAATTCACCAAATTCATCAGGCGAAATTTCACCTAACCCCTTAAATCGAGTTATTTCCGGCTTACCACCTAAATCGTTTATAGCTGCTCTCCTTTCTTTATCATCGTAGCAGTAAAAAGTCTTTTTCTTATTCCTTACCCTAAAGAGTGGCGTTTCGAGGATAAATAAGTATCCATGCTTTACCAGATCAGGGAAGAATTGTAAAAAGAATGTGAGGATAAGCAGCCTGATGTGCATTCCATCTACATCAGCATCCGTAGCAATCACTATCTTTCTATAACGAAGATTTTCAATGCCATCTTCTATATCCAGCGCATGTTGAAGCAGGTTAAACTCTTCATTCTCGTATACCACTTTTTTGGTAAGGCCGAAGCTATTTAATGGCTTACCACGAAGACTGAAAACAGCCTGCGTTTGTACATCCCTTGATTTGGTGATGGATCCGCTGGCCGAATCTCCCTCGGTAATAAATACCATGGTATTTTCACGCTCATCCCCTTTTTTATCGTTGAGATGAATCCGGCAATCACGGAGTTTCTTATTGTGCAGATTGGCCTTTTTAGCACGCTCATTGGCCAGTTTCTTAATACCGGCAATTTCTTTTCGTTCCCTTTCTGACTGGAGAATACGCTTTTGAAGTGCTTCTGCCACATCGGAGTGTTCATGCAGGTAGTTATCAAAGGCTGTTTTTACGAAATCATTTACAAATGTCCGCATGGTAGGACCATCCGGAGCAATATTTTGTGATCCCAGCTTGGTTTTAGTCTGTGACTCAAAAACCGGCTCCTGTACCCTTACAGCTATGGCGGCTACAATACTTGCCCGAATATCAGTGGCATCGAAGTCTTTTTTGTAAAAATCTCTTACCGAGCGAACAATAGCCTCTCTAAAGGCTCCCTGGTGAGTACCACCCTGCGTTGTATATTGTCCGTTTACAAAAGAATAATAGTCTTCACCGTACTGATTGGTGTGCGTTAGGGCTATTTCAATATCCTCTCCCTTTATATGAACAATTGGGTAACGGATGTTGTCAACATTAACCTTTCTTAAAAGTAAATCATGCAGCCCGTTCGTTGAATGGAACTTTTTACCATTTAAATTAATGGTAAGGCCTGCATTCAGGTATACATAATTCCAGATCAGATCTTCGAGATATTCCGGAATATAATGGAAGTTCTTAAAAACTGCTCCATCAGGCTCAAATGCCACCAGTGTACCATTTCTAAGGCTACTTGATGCAACTTTAGCATTTTTTGTTATTTCACCCTGGTTAAATTCCGCAAGTTTCGTTTCACCGTCACGAAATGATTGTACTTTAAAGTAGTCTGAAAGAGCATTAACTGCTTTTGTTCCCACCCCATTGAGTCCTACAGATTTCTGGAATGCACCAGAGTCGTATTTTCCTCCTGTATTGATCTTTGAGACACATTCAACAACTTTTCCCAGCGGTATTCCCCTACCGTAATCCCTGACTTCTACACGATGGTCTGTAATTTTTACATCAATGGTCTTACCAAAACCCATCATGTGTTCATCGATACAATTATCGATTACTTCTTTTACCAATACATATATTCCATCATCCTCTGCAGAGCCATCGCCCAGCTTGCCAATGTACATCCCTGGTCTGAGCCTGATATGTTCTTTCCAGTCTAATGATCTTATACTTTCTTCTGTGTAATTTCCTATTTCGGCCATGCTAAAATTATCCTTCTACGCGTCAGTTTTTCCTGCCAAATTGTGAATAAAACCTATTTTAATGATTTGAGCAAATATCTAAAATACCAACGGCTATAGCTCTAAGTTAGATAAGACTGCATAAGCAGCTAACTAGTAGATGTTTATAGTACTGAGATTAATCTAAATATTAATTAAATTTTTTAGGGATCATTTTGGAAAAGAAGGTAAAGATTATAGATATAACCATAAGTCCACCTGTGATATAAATGAGGTACCCAAAATTAGAATAATCAAAATTTTCCCTACTGTTGAGAATATTGATAAAATATACAGAGCTGGCAAAAAACATATTAAAGAACATTTGCGAAACATGGATAGAGATTTGCATTAGTTCTGTTGATTCATGGTTTTTTATCACGCCCTTAATTCCAATTGCCATAGCATTGATCAGCATAGCAAAGGCAAGAAGTGAATAAAACAAGGTGCCTTTCTCTACATATAATTGGGGCTGCCCCACCCCATCTACAAGCACCAATACTTCCTGAGGGAAACTGGCGTATGACACAAGAAACACTACCATGGAAAATATGAGTGTAATCCACCCTAATGCACTAAAAAATCTAACTACCATATTAGCTATTTAATTAAGCTGCAAGTTTAGTTAAATTTCCTGGCGGATACTATTTAGATTCAAAATACTAAATTTGAGGTTACATAAATCACCTATGAACATCAACCGTATTTTCCTCCCCATCCTTATCTTTTTTATTCTAATTGTAATGGGAGCCTGTAGCTCTACTCCTGAAATTGAAGGATTTGATAATAATCATTGGCAAAATGATTCTCATGGCTGCGATGGAGTGCGTTTGAAGCAAGCAGAAATATTGATTAATCATAGAGATGAATTAATTGGAGAGAATCAACGGGAGATTACGAACTTACTGGGTAAACCCAACCGCCATGAACTATATTCCAGGAGCAAGAAAGCTTTTATTTATTTTTTATCCAATGGCCCAGGGTGTGAACAAGAATTAGAAAATCCTGATAAGCTAGTAATTAGATTTGATGCCCTGGGAAGAGTAAAAGAAGTAGTTTTGTACAAAAAATAATAGTATAGAAATGGTTAAGCATTTAGTATTCTGGAAGATAAAAGACGACCTCGATTTTGATGGTGTTTTCACTGAGATGAAAATACGCGTAGAAGCGCTTAATGGTGAAATTCCCGGTCTGATAAAAGTTGAGCTAGGCAGAGATTTTAATGGAAGCGAGCCAGCATTTGATATCGGCCTCTACTCAGAATTAGAAAGCAAAGAAGCCCTTGAAGTATACCGTGATCACCCCAAGCATGAGTTCGTAAAAGAGTTTATTGCTGCTGTTACCAAAGACAGGGCTGTAGTGGATTATGAGGTATAATATACTGGTCGTAGGTTAACCTACGACCAGTATATTTATTTATTCAACAATTCCTTCAAGATCAAGCATAAAAGCATACTCAAGCGCCGTTCTTTTATAGCGTTTAAATCTTCCCGAAGCTCCACCATGACCACTTTCCAGATCGGTATCGAGTAGCAACAGGTTGTTATCTGTCTTTTTTTCACGTAATCGTGCTACCCATTTGGCAGGCTCCCAATACTGCACCTGTGAATCAAACAATCCTGTGGTTATAAGCATATTGGGGTAATCCTGTTCTGATACATTATCATATGGTGAGTATGAAAGCATGTAATTATATAACTCAAAATCCTTCGGATTGCCCCATTCATCAAACTCATTTGTGGTAAGAGGTATGGATTCATCAAGCATAGTAGATACTACATCAACAAAAGGAACAGCTGCTATCGCTCCATTAAACAGGTCAGGAGCTATATTTACCACTGCACCCATAAGTAATCCGCCAGCACTACCTCCTTTTATATACAAATGATCCGAAGAGGTAAATTTCTCATCCACCAAATATTGACCGCAATCAATAAAATCGTAAAATGTATTTTTCTTATTAAACATTTTTCCGTCATCGTACCAGGCTCTTCCCATAGCCTGACTACCTCTAATATGCGCTATAGCATAGGCAAAATTCCTGTCCAAAAGGCTCAATACCGCTGAGTTAAAATAGGGTTGTATCGTGTGTCCATAGGACCCATAACCATACAGTAGAACCGGGGCATTACCATCCTGATTAAAACCTTTTTTGTAAACGATGGATATCGGCACTTTAGCACCATCCCGGGCTGTTGCCCAGAGTCTTTTAGTGGTATAATCTTCAGGATTATGACCACCAACAACTTCATCCCTTTTCTTTAGCTCTTTAGCTCTCGTGTTCATATTGTAGTCATAAACTGAACCTGGAGTTGTTAATGAAGAATAGCTAAAGCGTAATAGTTCGGTTTTAAATTCCGGATTGTAAGCAGTGTTGGCCGCATAAGCTGTTTCATTCATCTCAATATAATGTTCATCACCGGCATTCTGGTTGATCACCCGGATTTTATTTAAGGCATTACTTCTTTCACTTAATACCAGGTAATTTTCAAATACTTCAAAGGAATTAATCAGCACATCTTCCCTGTGAGGAATAACCTCTTTCCATTCAGGCATTGCCGTATTGTTCACAGGGGTTTCCATAAGGCGGAAATTTTGTGCATTGTAGTTAGTAAGGATATAGAACTTGTCCTTAAAATGCTCAATAGAATACTCGTGTTGAGATCCACGTGGAATAAATTGTTTAAACTTCCCGTCCGGCTCATCTGCTCTAAGAACCATATAGTCACTCACAAGTGTACTATTCATCCCAATAACAACATATTCATCTGATTTGGTTTTACCTACTCCTATGTAAAACGAAGGGTCTTTTTCATGATAAATTAACTCATCATCTGCAGGATTAACACCCATTTTATGCTTGTAAATCTTTTCAGATAGTAATGAAACTTTATTCTTCGTGGTATAAAAAAATGTCTTGTTATCATTTGCCCAGGCTCCTCTCCCAGTAGTATTTATCAGCTGATCAGAAAGCAATTCACCGGTTTCCAGATTTTTAAATTGTATTGAATAGACCCTTCGGCTAAGCGTATCTTCACTATAAGCCATGATTTTGTTATCTGGACTAATATTAACTGATCCTGCATAGTAATAATCATGACCTTTTGCCATTTCATTTACATTAAGCAAAATTTCTTCAGAAGTATCGAGAGAACCCTTCTTTCGACAATATATTGGATACTCACCTCCTTCTTCATATCTCACATAATACCAATACTCATTTTTGAAATAGGGCACAGATTCATCTGTTTTCTTTATCCGGCCTGTGATTTCATCATAAAGTTTTTCCTGAAGCGCAACCGTGTGTTCCATTTTCTTTTCTTTAAAAGCGTTTTCTGCTTTTAAATAATCAAGCACTTCTTTGGTATGCTCATCAGGAACTTCGGCATTCTTTTGCGCATCTGTAAGACGCATCCAGAAGTAAGGATCTATTCGATCGCCACCACCTCCCTTAATTACAGTATCTTTTTTTGCAGCTACCGGTGCTTTTATATCATCTTCCATAGTAGTCGATTCATTATTGTTACAGGAGACAGTAGTTATTACTATTAATAAAATTAAAATTAGGGTTGTGGTTTTCATGTTTTTATTTTGAGATTTCAATTAAATAATAAGGCTTAATTCTATTGTTAAGCACAAATTAAATTCAATAAGTAGTATTACTTACAATCTTTCTTATAAACGGCTTTCACATTAATATCCACTACATCCCAGAAAACACTTTTGCCATCTTCTCCTTTATGTTGATCTGAGCATACCTGGTTGAGCATGGCTACAGCCTCTTCTGCTCCAAACTGCTTAAAATCAATTTCAGAGTGAAGCTTAATGGTATCTCCCGACATCATGATGTGACCCGGAACATCCAAAGTCATCTCATTAATGGTTAATGATAGTGTTGCATTCATCCCATCTACTTTCTTAATTGCACCTGTAATAGTTGAGGTATTAGCCATGGTCCCGAAGAAGAATTGGGCAATCTTGGGATCACGCTCCGGCTCATTAGAAAAAACACTTTGAGTATTTATGCTGAACTCAACATTTGAAATCATGTCTTCAAAGCTGGTTGGGTTTTCAATGGATTTCACTGAAATCTCATTAAATGTGCCATTTACCCCTGTTTTATTTGTGAATTTGTAGGCAGTCCATGTGAAATCAAGCGATTTGTCATCTAACTGATAAATGCATATCTCCTCAGATTTATCATCAGTCTTCTTAGATGAACATGAGGAGAACAATACGATCGACAAGCTCAGTAGAGTGAAGTATTTTAAAATTTTCATAGTATAAAGTTTTATATAATTGTTAAACACAATTATAACAAAACTCACCAAGATTTATGATGTGCCTCTAAAATGATAATTATAGAACAGGCAAATAACTATTAACTGATGACCAATCTTAGTTATTATTCCACCCAATCAGCTACAAAAAGGTTAGTGTCACGGGTTCCTCCATTGTTTCTGTTAGATGAGAAGACTAATCTCTTGCCATCGTATGAAAACATAGGGAAGGCATCAAACACGCCATCGTAAGATATCTGTTCAAGTCCTGTGCCATCAATATTGATCATAAACAGGTTGAATTCAAATCCTCTCTGACCTTTGTGATTAGAAGAGAAAATGATCTTTTCACCTGATGGGTGGAAGAATGGCGCCCAGTTGGCTTTACCAAGGTTGGTAACTTGTTTTAAGTCAGAACCATCTACATTGCACACATAGATTTCCATATTGGTTGGGGCAACAAGCCCTTCACTAAGTAACTGCTTATATTCAGCTTGCTCCTCTTCAGTTTGAGGTCTGGACGATCTGAAAACCAGTTTAGTACCATCCGGAGAGAAGAATGCCCCACCATCATAACCAAGTCCGGCTGTGATCTGTTTTACATTGCTTCCGTCAATATCCATGGTGTAAAGTTCAAGGTCTCCTGTACGGTCTGATGTAAACACAATTTTATCACCCTGTGCCGACAAAGTTGCCTCTGCATCATAACCGGGTTCGGAAGTCAGTTGCTTAACAATATTCCCTTCCAGATCAGAAACAAAAATATCATAAGTCGAATAGACCGGCCACAGGTACTTGCCATCGGCTCTTCTTTCCGGTTCTGGCGGACATGCATCACCACCCAAATGAGTAGAACCAAATAATACGGTAGTATCACCTGGCATAAAGTAAGAACAGGTTGTACGCCCTAAACCAGTACTTAACATTTGAGGTTTATTAGCCTTTAAGTCGGCCGTAGCTGGATCAAAAACAAAAATCTGGTCACATTGCACATCCCATCCATCAAAATTCGATTGGAAAACAAGTTGAGTGTCATCAAAACTCCAATACGCTTCAGCATTATCTCCACCAAAAGTCAATTGGCGAATATTTTTGAAATGCTTTTCCTGAGGGTATAGAAGGCTTGAATCTGCACTTACTGAAGTTGCTTCCACCTCATGGGCTTTTTCTCCTTCTTGATTATGTTCGGTTGATGTTGAGCATGAATACAGGAACATACTTCCTGCAATAAATAAATAGAATATTTTCTTCATTTTAATATGAATTAGGTGTGACTAGCCCGCAATATTAAGCTATTTGACAGGGGTTAACAAACAAAAGATTTTTACGGTTATTAATAATCCCGTTTAAGGTATTTATTGCTTTAGGATAGTAAATTCAACCCTTCTGTTTAGTCTTCGGGTAGACTCTGACCTATTTGATGCAATTGGTTTGCTCCCTCCATATCCTTTACCGGATAGCCTGGATTTGTCTATACCATGGCCGGCAAGATAAACAATCACAGCATCTACCCTTTCCTGGCTCAGCTTCACATTTAATGAAGGAATACCCACATTGTCTGTATGGCCCGACAACTCTATTTCCATCGTTGGATTATTCTTCATCATTTCAACCACAAGATCTAATTCATCATTAGAAGACTCCAGCAAATCCGTTGTCCCTCTTTTGAATAAGACATTATCAAGTTTAACAGTAGCACCAATTGAAATAGGTTCCAGTGCTACATTAAGAATCATGGTCTCAGGATCGTCAGCACCTGTGGCCACATCCATTTGTTTACTGATATAGCCCTCTGCATCGATCTGAAATATATACTTATTACCACGCTCCAGAATAAAACTAAAGGTAGTGTCATTGAAATGCTCATATTCCTGACCACTTTTTCCTTTGACCTTAAACCTTGCAAAGACTGCTTCATTGGTTTTCGTATCAGTCACATTACCGGAAAGAATAACCTGGTTGTCTTCAACTACCGGTGTTTCTTCAACTATTTCAGGTTCCGGCTCTGGCTCTTCTACAACAATTACAGGAGTTGCTTCTACTTCCTCCTGTACCGGTTCTGCTATAGCTATCGGCTCCTCGGGTACTACTATCTTTTCCTCAAGCAGACTATCTAACGCTTCATTCTTGACAGGAATTATAATTATATCACCATACCCGTCACTGTTTTTTGTTGAAGTAAATATTGCTATTTCCTTATCCGGATAATATCGATATCCCATCTCGGCTCCTTCCGTATTAACTTCCTCACCTAAATTTCGTGGCGGGCTCCAGTTAGTCCAGGTATCATCAAGTCGCTGACTTACGAAAATATCACGACTTCCATGTCCGGGATGCCCATTACTTGCAAAGAATAATGTTTTATTGTCCGGGCTAAGATACGGTGTGAGCTCCTGCATAGGTGTATTTATTTGTGCACCAAGATTCCTGGGTTCCGACCAACTGTTATCCGATGCACTCCAAAAAGTAACATACAGATCTTCAGCGCCTTTTGACTTATACGATTCCAATGACATAATCATGATACTGCCATCAAGAGATAAAGCATTACCATTATTTGCGGATTTATTTTGAAAATATTGAATTCGTACAGGAAACGCTTCTCCCCAATCACCGGATTGAGAAGATTTACTCACTGAAATTCCGGGCACTGGTGACAACCCGCTTCTGTAGTTTCCATACAGATAAAGATTGCGCCCTGTATAGGCAAATGCTCCATTGTAGAACTTATCATTTACCGATACATCCAGTTTCTGAGGTGTGCTCCATCCTGCAGTGTCGCTAAGCTGACTAAACCATACATCACCTTTATCTGGTTTCCCTCCGGCATTTTCGGGGTGATGCCCCCTGGTGAAAAACATAGTTTTCCCATCCGCTGAGATCAAAGGAATCTGTTCATCAGCAAATGAATTAACCTTTGAAGTATTAAATATATTCTCCTGACCAAAGGAATTTATATAGATAGTAGAAATTATAATTGTTATAAAAATGCGCATACCTGTTATCTGCTAAAATCAAGCCAAAAATACAGCTTCCATTCTATTTACTCACATACTTATTGCCTTTGATATAATACCTCCATGGTAAATAAGCATCATCGCCAGCATAATCCACTCCTATTCTGGTTGTTGCTACGATTTGATCTTCACTCACCGACTCACCATCAGTAAGCCAGATAGTATTGGATGAAAGCTTTGTATTATTGTGAGACACATCTATGCCGAGGGCCTTCGTTAACCTGGCAGGTCCGCCAGTTAGCAATCTATTTGAAATATCAACCGACCTTCTTGTTTTCATTATATCTTCTCCTTCAACCGGTTCTATGGCTCTTATCAAAACAGCATCTGCTCTACCTTCCACATTGGTAACGATATTAAACAAATGGTGCATCCCGTATACAAAATAAATGTAAGCATATCCGCCCTCCCGGAACATCACCTCTGTTCTTTCTGTTCTTTTATCAGGGAAAGCATGACAAGCCCTGTCGGTGGCACCACAGTAAGCTTCTGTTTCTACTATTTTTCCAACAGTTATATTATTATCAAAATTGGTCCATAAAAATTTACCTAAAAGATCACGTGCTATGTCCGTTACATTAGAACGCGTATAAAACTGTTTATTAAGTTTATTATTCACTACCACTTTACCATTTAGATAATTTTTAATAAATTCACTTAATCAATTAATAACTTTGAAAGTTAAGAATTAAACAAATTATAACTAAACCTAAATTTCTAAAACAATGAACAACAAGCTAATTATTATGATTTTCATGCTAGCGGCATTTCAGATGTCAAAAGCACAAATTACAGTCCCAGCAGCCAGCCCGAATGGGAAAGTCTACTCTAAGGTTGGGTTAACAGATGTTAACATTAAGTATTCCAGGCCAAAAATGAAAGGCCGAATGATATTTGGTGAAGGTGATGATTACCTCGTTCCATTTGGTAAAATGTGGCGTACCGGTGCCAATGCCGGATCTATTCTGAAAATCAACAAAGACATGACTGTTGATGGAAAAGCTCTTCCTGCAGGTGAATATATGCTTATCACTATCCCGGGAAAAAACGAATGGACTGTGATCTTCTATAAAGATTTGAGTATCAGAGGTAGTATGAATAAGCATAAAATGGAAGATGAGCAAATGCGTGTAAAAGTTAAGCCAACAAAACTTACAGAAGCTGTAGAAGTACTCACATTCAATATAGCAGACATAAGTGCAGATAATACAAAAGCAGCTATCGAATTAGCGTGGGAGAATACTTCGGTTAAAATTGGCATTAGCACTGATTTTGACAAAGAGATAATGTCTGATATCGCTAAAAAGACCAAGGTTAATCCTGGTAATTATTCTGCTGCAGCAAATTATTATTTCAATACAGGTAAAGACCTTGACCAGGCTATAGAATGGATGAGCAAGGCTATAGAAGCTAATCCGAAGGCTTTTTGGAATATCCACACTAAGGCTCGTATGCTAGCCAAGAAAGGTGATAAAAAGTCCATCAAGGAAGCTATTGCAACTGCTGAGTTATCGATAGAGAAAGCAAAAGCTGCCGACAGTGATTTTGGCTATATCAAGCGTAATGAAGACCTAATTGCAGAATTAAGCAAAAAGTAGTCTGAAGCAAATTTTATAGTATTTGAATAACCGACAAAGGAGGTTGTTTTAAAGTCTTTTCGATTTTAAGCAACCTCTTTTTATTTTTTCTCTGATTTTCCCCGTTCCTTTTGAATAAGATAAACTCTTTTCTTGCCATCCATTTTAATTGTGACAGGATTTTTAAAGCTCACTATCTTAAAGAATTTTCCCCACGAAGAAATTTTCTGTTTCTTAAGTTCTTCATAATTTATAAAACAGGTCTTCGATTCATGCTGAACTGTAAAATAGCCAACATTCATACTGGTAACATTATGGAAGAAATGCGAGCCTGAAGATGCATCTAGCGGGAAGTCATCCAGGCTTGTTTCTACAATCACTTTGGCATTGGATATCTGGTA
>JBDLIU010000133.1:0-11854 GCA_039714715.1 Bacteroidota bacterium | reverse complement strand
ACCAAATACGATGAACTTGTGTGCACTGCAGGTTTTCTCGAAGATGGTTCGTGGATTAGGATTTACCCAATCCAATTCCGCAATAAGCCGTACACAGAAAGATGTGTGCCCTCACCCTGCGCTCTTCACGATGGCGAATTGGCCTGACCAGTGTTTCAACTCCTTTCAGAGTGCGGAACAGCTGTTCTACTGAGCTAAGGTTCTTATAGCTTCGTACCGCGTCATCAGCAGATAATTTGTCCCGTGGTTCGCTGGTGCGTACTACATATATTCCATCCAATTCGTCTTCCCGCTGTATCCGCCCTACCAAGTAGGTCATAGATTGTCATGACGTTTTTTATATTCCTCAACCATCCCAGTTTTGAACTTCATTTTAAATGTAGTTCGTTTATTCATGATATACAGTTTAACACTATTGTCTGACTAATCTCTCAAGTCGGTAGTTTATCTTCTGTATAGCCCATAAACAGGGTATCGTTATTTCAGTTTTCAAAATGACCTCCCCCTGTTTTTCCTGCAAAAAGGTTCAGTTGCAACGTACCATCAGGTGTGTCCTGCTCTTGAATACCTTGTAATAATAGTCGCTGCTATGCTTCCTTACCATGCTTTGTATGTTAACCGCATCTGTCAAATTCACTATCTGTTTGAGAATCGACTGTCCGATAAATTTAATTTTCGGATTTTTCCTACCCGCTTTTATTGCCAAAGCAATGCTGTTCATCCCCGGTTCCCATGAATCTTTGAATTCATGGGGTAGCTCTTAATTTTTTCACACCAACCATTATTATCTTCACAGGTCCGATCAAACCGGACTTGCGCAAATATTTCTTCGCATCATCAACTTCAAACTTTTTCACGTTGGTTTTTGTTAAACGTGCATTCTCAGGAAATTTACTATCTCCAATCAGGCGATTTGGCCACATATTGACTACTTCAACTTCCAGTTTGTTTTTACCCGGTTTTGCATATTTTGAAATATCAAAAACAAAGGGAGCAGACCACTTAACGGACAGTTGTTGATCATTAATTTTTATCGATGCCATCTCTTGCACATTGCCCAGGTCAAGCAAAAGTTTTTTATTTTTTATCTCTTTTTTACTGAGCGTGAAAATTTTGTTGTAGGTAGCAGTTCCTGAATAATATTTAATTCCCTCTTCTGAAAATTCAGTCCACGATTTCAGTTCACCGACTACTACCTTTTTTGGTCCGCCCCATTCCGGATCGAATGATAACTCCCATGAACCCGTAATAATTTGTTTTGTGACAGCTGTTGTTGCTTTTACAGCCGATCTATTCCCATCAGACCATGTCAATGCATAGACTCCCGGTTCAGAAACGTAAGCATGTACTTGGTTGTCTTCACTCAAGATTTCGATATAGGGATTGGATTTGGTTTCAAATTGGTTATCAGGAAAGAAAGGTCGACCATCTTTGCTGATGCTTGTAATATGAGGTTGGCCGGAATCTTCCCTGAAAACAATAATTTTTGATCCTTCAGGTTCAAAATGCAATGGAATAATGGTATAGCCGTCTTCTTCGCTGTAGGTGGACAGTTTCGTGATTTCTCCTGTCATTGGATCCCATATTTCAGGGATTTTTCCGGTCACCCGAAATTTGCATTCCACCTGCTCGTAACGATCTGGCATAACAGTCAGATAACGATACTCAAAATCGTCAATTCCTTTTCGCCCATAGCGATTTACTACGAAATAAATTTCCTGATTGTCAGTAGTACGATGGATAAAATCCAACGCTGTTTCTTCATTGGCGCTCTCAAATTTAAAATCAGGATGTACCCCCATTTTGACAAGGACTTCATTGATATTCTTCCCCCAGATTACACTACCTTTTCCATAGGTGTTTTCAGTAATGTTTTTACCATCAATATTGCCCCACATTTGTTTAGCAACAACTTCAACTTCAAGGTCAGACTCAGGATAATTCGTTAGTCCTGTTGCCTTTACAGGCCGGGGAGAGACAACTGTTAATCCTTGCTCAACTAATTGTTGCACTTTTTTAAGGACTTCCATATTAATAGCATCCTCATCAGGGAGCACCAACACGCGATAACTCATTCCATCTGGTAAAAGAAGTTTCCCATTTTCAACCAAAGCACGGTCGAGCAAAATCTCTTTCGAGCATTTGTCCCAATTATACCCGTTATTTAGTTCCTCGTACTCATCCTTTAGAAAAACAAAATTAGGAACATCATCACCATAATAATATAGCACATCGGCAACATACAATCCTTGCTGAAGCATATAACTACATCGGTTAAGGTAACCGATAAAATCGTCTGCCTGCTCCCACCAGGTAACATTAGGATTCAAATGGGTTCCCGCAAAATATTCATTGCCAGGTTGACCAAACTCCTTTGGTGATGATGTAAATGTATGCCATACAATACGATTAACTCCAGCACAAAAAATACGGTCGATATTGCTTTTCAAATCTTTTGGTGACCGTTCCCATTGCGGGCCAATTGAAGTAGGTCCTTCGGCTGCAACAAAACGTTTGCCATTGGTATGTGCTACACAGGCACTTTGCTTAACGGCTAGTCTGGCCCCATCATCAACACGATGTGTATTGGAACGCGCCCAGAATTCGCCATGCGGGATATCACTAATGCCCAATACTCTCAAAGCATCGACCGGTGCTGAATGAGGGCCGCCCGATTCAGGAAGAATCCCTATACCATTATTATGCGCCAGATTATAAAATAACTGGTAGTGATTTTCAGCCACACAATCACCAACTGTTTGCCGTACATCGAATAGGAACCTGTTTGTCACTTCCCTGCTTTCAACAACTCGTCCGGTTAATGCAGGCATATAATTTTTCAAATTGTATCCCCTGAATCTTCTGAATTCCTGTGGGAAGTTATTTGTCCAATTGACCAGGCCCATTTCCCAGCTGTCAGTCTGTAAAAACCTGACACTGTTCCCTGCTTCCTGCGCGTTTTTAATTAAAGGCTTAATGACTGTGCTACTGAATAGTTCAAAAGCCTGAGGTGACAAATGGTCTACCGACAAACCTTCCCAGCCATCGCTGTTTGTAGAAGTTCTGGCCCCGGTGCAAGTATAACCATACCTTATTATTGTCCATTCTCCCGCGGGAGCATCCCACATAAGCACACCATCCTTAAAATTATCCGTCAAATCAATAATCTCATTCTTTTGCAAAGGTGTTACAAGTTCCGTTTCCGAAAAACTTTCACGTAATTCAAATAGAGGATAAACGCCTTTCCAACCCATTGTTTTGTTAAATGATTTTTTATCCCAATGTACAATTGCATCATTGAATTTTGGACACTCCCTGTTTTTAACTGCATGAATCAGCACATCCTCATATAATAATTTCACAGGCGGTTGTGGCAGTTCCGTTTGAATCCTTTTTCCACCTGTTGCATTCGTTTCAGAAAAAACTATCTTTTTCATAGCAAATTCAGGGGTAATGGATGGGGCTCCCGGATTCCAGCCACTTTGCACATTTACACTTAATTCAATGCCAATACGGTCGGCTTCTCTTACGGCATGCTGGTATAGCTCCATCCATGGCTTACTCATAAAAACCGGACCTGCAGCAGTTTTATTGGCAACCTTATAACTTGAGCTACCTGCGTCAAATAATGTAGCACCACCATACCCTTTTGCTTTCATTTGCTCTAAATCTCGGGTGATTGATTCTTTTGTGACCATACTATTGAGCCACCACCAAAAGCACCGTAATCCTGATTCATCAGGTGTGTTTAAAAATCCATTTTGCAAATGTTTGTAATCTATTTCAGTATTGGTATCTATTAGGTTGTGATTAGTTTGAGCATGTGCATTCCAGAACATGGCGAAAAAAAGTAGAATAAAAGAACTTTTTGATATACTTGATGGCACTAGCAATAAAACATATAAGTAATTCATTTTATTCATTATTAAGGTGTTAATTATACAATGGGATAACATTCAGCACTTTCATTAATGTCCTGCCTCTTTAATGGTAACAGGTCCTAATAATCCTGATGGTTCTAATGGCACTACTTTTATTGGGTTTCCTCTAAAATCGCGGGACAAAACAATGTTAGTTTTTGTAAATCGTTCTTTATCAGGTAAAATCTCATCTCCCGCAACTCGGTTATACCATGAGTTTACAACCTTAATCTCTAAAGTATTTTTAACTCTTTGTAATTCTTTACTAATGTCAACTCTAAATGGTTTTGTCCATAGTATTCCTTTATCTTTTCCATTGATTTTCACCTCTGCAATTCCAACATCTTTTACACTTTCCAATTGTAAAAAGTATTGTTTGTTTTTGTTTGGTTCAAAATCTAAATTGAATGTTTTATAGTAAACTGCAGTCCCTGAGTAATACTTAATACCTTCATCAGAATGTTTCGTCCAATCCATTAGCTCAGGGAATGTTACAAAAGACGGTCCACCCCATTTGGTGTCAAAATACACTTCCCACTTTCCTGTGATATTTTCCACTGTTTTATAGTCAGCATAATTACGCTTTGCGGTGCCTTGCTTATTCTTGTCAATCTGCTTATTGAACACTACCATGATAGCTCCATAAGGTTCAAAAGTCAATGGTACGGTTGTTAAACCGTCTTTTTGAGTAAAGGCTTTTGCTTCCCGAATATCTCCCGTGAGTGCATCCCATAATTCGGGCTGTAAGCCTGATACGCGGAATTGACAGTTTATCTTCTTTCTTTCAGTTGTTTGATTGCTTACAAAATATACATCACTCTCTTCTATGTTGTAATGGATGTAATTGTAATCTGTTTTACTATCACTTTCAACAACATTAAAGTCAGTCGGTATATCTTTTGATGACAAATATTCTCTTGCTGTAACTCCCCATGCTACTAATCCTTTCCCATATTTCTTTTCTCCCTTTTCAGAAACTTCTTTTCCCCAAATCTTATCTGCCATTTTATGAAATTGTTTTTGTTCTTTTTCATCACCAACTAAGCTGACCAGTTTTTCCGGTTTATAACCAATTACCTGTGCTCCTTGTTTCAAAAGTGATTCTACCTTTTCCAATACTGCCATTGATAATACTTTATGATCGGGCAGAACCAAAACATGGTACTCTACTCCTCCGAGAGCGACTATTTTTCTATCCTTCATTTTGAGTTTTAAAAAGATAGTCTCGTCTGTAACATCATAGTCAAAACCCGGTATAGCTCCTGCAGGATCGGAATGTTTATATGGAAACACATTGGGTACATGATCGCCGTAATAATAGAGTATATCAGCCATAAATTCGGCTTCCTGCATCATCATTTGTGTTCGGTGTATATAGTCGATAAATAGTCCTGATTGTTCCCACCAGGTAAGTCGTGGATTGATGTGTGTACAGGCAAAAAATTCTTGTCCAGGCAAGCCCATTTCAGCGGGCGAACTGGTAAAGGTTGAAAAATATACCCGGTTCAATCCGGAACAAATTTCATAGTCGAAAGATGGTTTCTGGTCGTGCCATAGCTCATTGTTCCAATGTGGACCTATACTTGAAAAAGCTTCTGCACCTATAATTTTCTTTCCATAGATATGCGCTGCAGATGAGGCTTGTTTCACAAAGAATCGATGTACCGGCGTAGGTCTGTGAGGCGATGGTGCCCAAAATTCACTCATCACTACATCGCTAAACCCGTAATTCTTTATCCCATCAAAAGATCCTGCATGAGGACCTGCCGACTCGGGATTAATACACATATTGTATTTATGAGCTTTCGCTTGAAAATGTGCATAGTGGTTATTTGCCACCAAGTCGCCTAAGGTCTTTCTAAAATCAGCCAAAAAAGCATTTGAGCTATTTATATCATCAACTACATATCCTGCAACTAATGGTAAATAACTGAGTATATCATAGCCTAGATGGTTTTTAAACTCCTCTGAAAAATTATCGGTCCAGTTCATACCCTCACATTCCCAGCTATCAGTTCCCAAATCTTTAAGTGTAGTGCCTATATGACTTCCTGCAGCTTTAAAGATAGGTTCCAATACGTCATTCCAATAAAAATCAAATGCTTCTTTACTCAGATAGTCAAGCACAAGACCTTGCTGATTATTACTTGCACTTGATACATGAGCTCCGGAACAAGTATAGCCTACGCGCATAATACTCCACTCTCCTACGGGAGCATCCCAAACCAAGTTGCCTTCTTCGTCCATCTTAGATGTTAAATTCAAAACATCTTCTTTCTTTACCAAATAGTTAGTTTTTTCTTCTGCTTTTTTCTTATTACAAGGGGTATTACCTAACATAAAACGAGTATCGGGTGCAGACCATCCCAGCTCATGATAAGCAAGTTTTAAATCTAAATTGCTAATCCCCTTATTTATCTTTTTGTTTTCCTCTATTGGGATTGCTAATACTGCGATATCTTTATAAAAGTCTTTTTTTGTTGGTGGTAATTCCAACTTTAGAGCTACTTTATTATTCCCTGAAATCTTTGTTTCGGTATAAGTTAATTGTTTTGCTGCATATTGAGGAGTGATAGTTGTACCTCCCAGGTTCCAACCACTTTGGATATTGAAACCCATCTCCAATCCCAACCTTTCTGCTTCATCTAAAGCAAATACAAACAGTTTATTCCACTCATCGGAGCCAAACAAAGGGCCTGCAGGGATATCTTTATTGCCTCGCTGGTTGTGACCTCCAGCATCATAAATCACTGCTCCGTGAAAATTTCTGGATTTCATTGCTTCTAAATCCTTAGTAATTGCCTCTTTTGTTACATTGCCATTGAGCCACCACCACCAACAATTTAGTCCAGATTCTTTAGGTGGATTTTGAAAGTTGTTTTTCAAATAGGCATAATTGATTGTCTGCAACTCTTGATGATTTTTTTCCTTAGGTTCGGAACAGGAGAATATGAACGGAAATAAAGCTATAATAAAATAGAAGTTGATTTTCATGGTGGCATGCTTTAAGTTTGTTTTGTGGTATGAGGTTAAGCCGGTAACAGCTGCCTTGTGCCTAAGAATAATAACTCAACCATAGATTGATTGATAATTTCAATATCAAAAGTTATACTGATCAGCAGGAATACTGATCAGTATAACTTCGGTATAAGGGTTGGATAATTACCTGTCCGTCCAACCTGGATTTTGCTCTATTGATACATCTTTATTTCGGTCAATTGTACTTTGCGGTATTGGCCATAGGTTGTAATCAAAAGTGAGCGTGAGTTCAACATGCGGATGCAATGCATATTTTCTGATGCGATCCACTGCAACAGTTCCACCCATTCTTAATAAGGTGTTCCATCTACTTTCTTCAGCAAAAAGCTCTCTTGCCCTTTCATCCAAAATATAGTCAATATCAACATCTCCGGCGGAGGCCAATACTGAGCATTGAGCTCTGCTTCTAATCATGTTGATGTCATCAGCTGCCAATTGATTATCCCCCTTGCGATGATATGCTTCAGCTCTAATAAGAATGGTTTCCGCTAATCGTATGGCATATTCATCACGAAACAAATTGCTTCTGTTTTGCCCTTGATCCAGTCCAACAAATTGATCGGTAGTTAATTTAGAGAAAATTGGGAAAATCCATCCACGACCTTCATTGGTTAAGTCAATAACATCCTGGGGAACCTGGGTTCCATAAAGTTCAGGGAAACCAACAGAATCATTATAAATAATTATGCGCTGAATATTATGCTCAGCACCACGTTGATCATTTGCTGAAATACTTTCATCCCATATTAAATCCTGAGTTAAAGGGGTTGGTGCCCAAAAAGCTACACCTCTTCCGCCGGCATCTTCAGCAACACCATCGAATCCTACAATCGCTCTGTAAACCGGCATAAACCATCTCGGATAATTTAAATATGCCTGACCATCCTCTTCAAGGAAGGCATCAAAATCTACCTGAAAAGTCCAGATGCTTTCCGTATTGCCATCAGAATAATTAATATTATTAATACGGAACAGATCCCACCAGACACTTTTGTCCGCTTCATCTGCCCTGCTACCAAAACGTTCTGTCATTAAAGCGTATGTACCACCGTCGATTACATCAGAAGCATATTTTATAGCTTGATCATAAGCAGCACTATTGGATGTTTCTATACCCAAAGCCAAATAGAGGTCACTAAGACAATGTTGGGCCGCACCTTTAACAATTCTTCCATCCTGCGCTGTTGTTTCAGGTAAATCATTGACTATAGCCTCCAGTTCATCTATTGCAAATTGATAGGTTGCTTCACGGGAACTCCTCTCAAAATCGTATCTTGGTTCGGTAACCAATTCTGTTACTATTGGCACACCACCAAAAAGCTCTGCGAGCATTCCGTGCGCATAGGCCCTGAAAAACCTGGCCTGTGCAATCATATATAATCGATTGCTTTCCGATGCAAAAGAAATATCCTCCAAATTTGCAGCAAAAAGAGCTGTATTAGCTGTTGCAATTAACTGATAATAGAAATTATATACATCTCTAAAATTGCTGGATTCAGGATTTATCTTGCTATAATCACTAAAAGTTGTTGATAATCTGAACTCCGGTACATCCAAAACATCAGTCCCATCACTTTTCATTTGACGATTCGTCAGTTTGAACCGGCGGAAGTCAGAGTACATTGTAATAAGTACCTGATCGATTTGAGTCACAGATGAAAATATATTATCTGTAGTATAAAAAGTTTTTGGCGTTTCTGTTAAGAATTTTTCATCATCGCACCCCATTAAAGTTAATAATAACAATAGAGTGAAAACTTGTATTTTAATATAATTGATTTTCATGATTTCTATTTTTTTATTAAAAACTTACTTTTAAACCCATAGAATATATTGTTGGAACAGGATATGTACCCTGATCTGCAGCAATGCCTAATTCCGGATCTCCTCCACCGTACCAACCAGTAGCTGTGTACAAATTTTTAAGGCTTGCATATAACTCCAATGAAGATACTCCAATGCCACTAAATACATCTTTGGGCAATTTATAAGATAAATTTATGTCCTGTATCTTTAAAAAGCCACGTGATTGTAGACCTAAATAACGGTTGCCAATGAAATCCGGACGAAGAAATTCTTCACTCTTATTTTCAGGTGTCCACCAATCATGATCTATTTCATTGGTATCAAATCTATTTCTAAAAGAGTTGTAGCGAGGATTCTCTTTTACGTAATAATTATCTTTACCCCCTCCAAAAATACCAGTTATCATAACGTACAAAGTAAAATTCTTGTACTCAACGGTATTTGAAAAGCTAAGTCTGAAATTCTCTTTTCTATAACCTAAGATTTTTCGGTCGGAATCTGCTGTAATAATGTCATCACCATTCAGATCTTTGAATTTTGCATCTCCGGGACTAGCTCCTGTATTTGTGATGTATTCGGTATCACTTTCCTGTACTACACCATCATACTCATAGCCATATATAGCTCCCAACGATTTTCCGATAAACAAGTTGTTTGACAAATCGTCATCTTCTTTACCATCTCCATCTAAATCATCTCCATATAATTCTGCTAATATGTTTCGGTTTCGCCAAAAAATAAGGCCAGACGACCATTTGAAATCATCGCCAGAGATATTGATCGTACGTAAACTAATCTCCAAACCACGATTATCCACTTGCCCCAAACTTGAAATGACAGATTGAAATCCGGTCATAATTGGTATCTGGCGAATAAATATCTGGTCAGTTGTTTCCGAGAAATAGAAATCCAGATCAAGAAAAACCCTATTATTGAACAAGGCAGATTGAAATCCTCCATTAAAAGAGGTTGTGGTCTCCCAACCAAGGTTAGGGTTCGGCAAGGTAGACTGTCGTACGCCGTATAAGATTGTTGACGGAGCATCACCAAATTCATAACGAATGCCTCCATCGCTTCCACTGGCTACACGAGCAAGGGTCCCATAAGGCCCAACACCCTGGTTCCCATTTTTACCATAAGAAGCTTTTACCTTTAGATAATTGATTTTATCAATACCACTTATAAATTCCTCCTCAGAAACTGTCCAAGCTATTCCTGCCGATGGAAAATTACCCCATTTTTTATCAATCCCAAATACAGAGGATCCGTCTCTACGCATGGATGCCGTTAAATGATATTTATTCTTAAAAGCATAGCTTACCCGGCCTAAATAGCCAATATTTGATTTTTCAACAATATCAATAGTACCTTTTTGAACTGTTGCTTTATGTAGTCCGTCAACTCCCAGCAAGGTATTTCCATTCGCAGTGAAACCACTTCCGGTAAAGTCTAAACCTTTTGTATAAGTAAGATCTCTGGTTGCAACTAAAGTAGCATCAACATAATGGTCTCCCAATTGCTTTTTATAATTTACAATATTATCTATTACATAAGTATAGCTGTTTGTCCGATTATTATACCCGTTGGCCTGAGATAATCTTTTTTGCAACTCTGCCGTTGAGTACCTGTCGTAAAATGGTTGAACAAGTTGTTCTCCTACATAATATTTTTCGAAGGCAAATCTATCCTGTATATTAAAATTTGAATTGATAGAATAGTTTAACCGATATGTTAAGCCCTCAACATGAGGAACCTTGAATAAGGCATATGATGCAAATCTAAAGAAGTTCCTTTTATCAATATCCTCAATCGTTCCATCGGTTCCCCATAAAGTATTGGGTATAGAACCTCCCGTTGGCCATCTTTCCAGTGTTGTTCCGGTTGCAGAACCAACATTATAAGGCATACTTTCCCAACGGTAAGGATACCCATGTGGTGCGTGCATATAAGCGTGATTAATATATGCTCCAATACCTGAATAATCATTGCTATTGTAGGTTCCGTCCACTCCTACTTCCAACCAATCGGTAATATCAGCATTGAGCCTTGAACGTACAGAAATTCGTTCATAATCATCGCCAACTATAGCACCTTCATGACTATTATAACCTCCTGAGAAATAATAGTTTACCCTATCTGATCTTCCTGAAACTGCTAACTGATGATTTTGAAAAAAACCATTGCGCGAAATCAGATCCATCCAATCTGTATCAACCCCCTGAGCAAACAATTCGGTTCGGGTTACATCATCGAAAACAATATCAGCAGGAGAATCAATAGATGGAGTTTGTGCCACATATTTCTCTGTCCATCTTTCGAGATTCATCATGTCAGGCGGGTTCTGCCATGTATTCATGCCAAATGAAGTATTATATCGAATCACGGGTTTATCAGTCTTTCCTTTTTTTGTTGTAATTACAAGTACACCATTGGCCGATCTTGATCCATATACTGCTGCTGCAGAAGCATCCTTTAAAACATCAATAACAGCTATATCCTCAGGATTAATATCAGACAGACTACCTATGTAGATAATACCATCCAATACAATTAGTGGATCGTTGGAGCCATTGATTGAATTTTGTCCACGCACCATAATACTGGGTGTTGTCCCCGGCGAGTTTTGCGTTCCAATCTGAACACCGGCAACTCCTCCCTGCAAAGGCTGTAAGACATTGGTACTTGGTGAAAGAGCAATGGGAGAATCTTCCAATCTAACTGTACTAACAGCTCCAGCTATATCTTTTCTTCTGGCAGTTCCATAACCAACCACAACCACCTCTTCCAGTCCGAGCACATCGGATTCCAGGATGACATTAATTATGGTTTGGTTTCCTACAATAACTTCCTGAGTAAGCATTCCGATAAACGAGAATACCAGTGTTACATCAGGATCATCAACATTGATAGTGTAATTACCATTTGCATCAGATATAGCTCCTTGGGTTGTTCCTTTCACATTAATATTCACTCCGGGGAGTGGATTTCCATCTTCATCGGTGATTGTTCCTGTAACCGATTGAGGTTGTTGAATATTATCTTTATTGCTAGCAGGCGTATCGCTGAACAGGGCAACCTGTTTTCCCACC
>JBDLIU010000132.1:0-11867 GCA_039714715.1 Bacteroidota bacterium | reverse complement strand
TGACCTTGTATCCTTTTTTTAATAGATTTTTAATTAGATGACTTCCGATAAATCCATCGGCACCGGTCACAAAAGCACTTTTTCCCATTTCCATTTAGATGCATAATCTTCAGTGCAACCTTCAAAATCGTGAGAAATAGTAACCGGTTCAACAGCCACAGGAGGTTTAAGTGTTAGGGTGAAATCCAGTGTAACTGCCTGCCCCAAACTAATATTAGTACCACCAGATAACTGGAAAAGCACCTTCATATCTATTTCATCCTCTATCGTCTGTGTAATTCCCTTATATTTAACCAATGCTTCAGTAGAACCTGCGGTGAGTGGTAAGCTAATTATACCACCACTGGCTGCCGGCTCTGTTGTAAAGTCTGTTCCGTAAATAAAGCCTGTAATACCTACAACACTAATTTCGGCCGAGGCATCACTCTCCAAAGGCGCACTAAAAGATAAGAAGATCTCAACATCTCCAGAGTTATCTAATTTTACGGTTTTACCACTATCGCTAAAACCAATGGCCGGAGTAATGGTAAAAGTCATATCTTCCTTATTACATGAAGGCATCACTACCATTATAACGAGTATATATATTAGTATTCTATTCATTTTATTCTCCATAAAGTTCTAAATCATCGATTGTCCAGGATGAGGAATTAGAGCTGGAACCTCCGTAATAATGGAATGCTATGTATGCATCCTGTTCACCTGCTATGTCTCCCAGTGAAACGAATATCGGCACAAAAAGCCCATCGGGCGCATTAGCCACTCCTGATCCCGGAGGGGGTAACTGGTTGCTAAAGCCATCTACAATTGTCCAGGTATAATCTTCAGGATTTCCTGAACCGGGATAATCGGTAGAATATTTAAGATCAATTGTTCCCGATCCATCATAAAAAGACTCAACCCAAATGCTCAGGTAAAGTGCTGACAAACCTGAAATATCCAACTTCCCTCCAGCATTAAGATCAACATCACTCATCTTCAGCAATAACCAGGCATTATCTGCCCCGGGATCGCCACCAAAAGCACTTGCCTGAACACCATTACCAGTTAATCCGTATGGTCTGCAACCCCAGCCTCTATCTTCTTTATAACCCGGTACGTTTTCTTCTGTAAAAGGTGTAGGTATCGTATAATCTCCTTCACAGTTTTCAAAATCAAATTCAGCCAGGAATGCAGGCATGTCATCATCGATTATATCGAAAGTAAGATCCTGACCAGTCATGGATTTCAGACTGCCATTTAACCCCTCGATACTCAGGTTAAGGGTTACTCCTTCTGTGAACTCATCGTTGTTTATCGGGGTAATACTAAAGGAAGCAGTGGTAGCACCGACTTCTGCCAGCACAATGATCTCTCCTGCTACCAGCTCTGGTGGATTGGTAATATAATCTGTCCCATAGACAGCTCCATTGTTTTTAATACCTACCTTAATCTGCGCGTCTTCATAAAGAGGCAGTGAGAAATTAAGGTTAACAGGCACCGCCTGTGAGCTTGATTCATTGGCAGACTTATAAAAGTCAGGCCCAAAGGTTACCACAATCTGTTCATCTACATTATTATCGCAGCTATCCAATACAAACACTGATGTTACCAGTAGGACTGTCGCCATTATTCTTTTCATATTCATCTTCTTCATAATCCTAAAAATAAACAACCAGGTTAGCGTTAAAGTTCCTCATAAAGCCATAATCCTCACCTCCATACCTGGCATCTGCTCTGCGTATGTAGAGTTGGTTAAACAGGTTATGCACATTTGCTCCTGCTCTTGCCCTGAGGTCTCCAACATTGAAATAATACCCGCCATAGATATCAAACAAGGTATAATCCGGCAGTTGCCTTACATCAGCAGCCGCAGTTTCGCTGGTTATTGATGAAGGATCGTATTGTTCATACAACCTTCCAAAGTAATTAAACCTGAAGCCCATATAAGCATTTTTTAATCCTTTGTAATGTGCTCCTACATATGCTGTGGTTTGTGCTGCATTACCTACAGGCAGGCCATCGGCATAAACATTAATAGTACCTGCTGCCCCTCCTGTATCATCAGTAACTGTGGCACTAATGTTATTGGTCCATTTCCATTCACCCAGTGACGCCATTCCCCTGAATTCAAGGGAAGAGGTAATGTTATACACTATATCGAACTCCAGTCCCATATGTAAAGCATCCTGACCAGTTATTGAGAAATAGGTTCTGTCGCCACTGGCAGGATCGGTTACGTAAAAGCTAAATGCTTTATCCGCCCAGGTGGTGTAATAAGCATTTAAATTCATTCTTATCCTGCTGGAACGGTACCTGTAACCCACTTCTGTTGCAAGAACAGATTCACTCTTTAAATCATTCAAGAATGTATTGCTATAACGACTATCAACAAAAGAATTTGATAAGAATGGTGCTCTTGTAAATGTGCCACCATTTACAAAGACACTATGTCTTCCGTTGATCACATAATTTACACCTGCTTTAAGGTTGTAGTTATTGAACACTCTCTTATCTGAGCTTCCGTAAGAATTATTCATATAAAAACTCTGGCCATTCCAGTAATTACCATAACGCCACATTCTTACACGGGCATAATTGGCAGATGCAAAAAGGTTAAACTTATCAATAGTATGTTCTACCTGCCCAAAAACAGATCCCCATTGTACATTACCATCATAGTTGTAATTAATCTTATCTCCTAACCGGGCCACTTTGTTGGGCTCAAGGATATTTCTGTCTGTTCCACCATATGTATCTAACCAAAAATCTCCTCCCAGCAGATCAAATACCTCTCCATAATGGATCGCTGTATAATCTCTTATGTCGATTCCTGCTACAATAGAGGTGTTATTCGATAGTTGGTAATTAAAATTAGAAATAACTCCATACCAATTGTGGTTATTATATCGGGCCTCAATAATATATTGTGATTGTGCCCCGGATATTGAAGGCGCACTTGGATCGCCATTTGGATTATTGATTGTTTGCTCATTATCCTTATTTTGAGCTGCCATATATTCCCAATCCTGATAACCTTCGTTGGTTGGTTGTGCCGAACTAACACCATAGGCACGACCCGGACTCGTTCCATACACCCTGGCCATAGACAAATAGGCCGATGATGTTAAAGACATCTTTTCGTTGATATCCCAGTTATGAACCAGGGTTGCCTGGGGTTTTGAGGACTTATTTTGTGAGCCATTAAGTAATCCTGATTGATAATAACCTACGGATGAATTAAAGAAGTAGTCATTCCTTAATTCATATTCAGCTGTATTGGTGTTCCAGGCCCTTCCGCGGTTAACAGGTGCACCAAATACTGTAAACATTAGAGAGTGATCATCATTCAGATCTTTCGAAACAGCCAGGTAGTAAGACCACGCATCGACAAAGCCACCTTTTTTATATCCTTCTCCTGTGGTTCTTGAACCCTGAAAGGTGAATGCCCAGCCATTATTTAATTTACCTGAATTAAGCGTAAGTCGGTACCGGCTATCCCATGTACCACTACCAAACATCATCTCGGCCTTCCCTCCTTTTCGCGAGCTGGCAGGTGTTGTTATTATATTAATGGTTCCTCCCACTGAGTTTACGCCAAGCTTAGATGCACCTAATCCGCGCTGCACCTGCATATTCCTTGTTACTTCACTTAAACCGGCAAAATTAGACCAATACAGGCGACCGTTTTCCATATCATTAAGCGGAACACCATTGATCATAAACAATGTTTCAGTTTGATCAAATCCCCGGATATTGATTCTTGCATCACCAAAGGTTCCACTTCCCTTGGTGGCATAAACACCCGGTGTAACATTAAGGAGCTCAGGTAAGGCCATGCCTCCCAACTCCTGGCTAATCTGAACATTCTTTATGGCAGAAGCTGCAACCGGTGTTTTTCTATCGACCACAACATTGGCGAAAACTTTTATTTCTTCAAGACCAATAGACTCCGACTTCATTTTCAACCTACCTATATCTACATTACCATTTGCTGGAATAGTAGCATCAATCGTTTTGGTCTCATATCCAATATAGGATAATTGAAGTGATATATCTCCGGATTGAATATTGGATATTTTAAAATTTCCATCCAAATCAGTAACAGAACCTTTGGTCGTGCCTGTAACCAGTACACTAACACCAATTAAAGATTCATTTGATTCTTCATCTAATATGACTCCGGTAATTGATCCTGTTTGAGAAAAAACAGGCAGAGAAATGCACGAAAGAATGATAATACGTGCGATTGTTTTGAACATAAATCGATTATTTATTTAATAGTTTAAGTATCGAAAATTAATTCTTTTAATTTTGGCATAAAATTAGATAAAAGATGTTTATCGGACGTTGATTTATATTATGAAAATAATAATTATTTATACTTATCTTATAGCGATGCTAACGCTGCATATTACTGCAGCCAGTGCTCAAGAGAAAACGATTGGTTTTTATAATGTTGAAAACCTTTTTGACATAGAGAATGATGAAACCATCAATGACGAAGAATTTTTGCCCGATGGTGCCAATGAGTGGGATGCTGAAAAATATGCCAACAAGCTGATCAGGATTTCCGAAGTGCTTAGCGCAATGAATCTTGACATTATAGGTGTAAGTGAAGTTGAAAACCGAAAAGTGCTGGAAGATTTGGTTACACACCCAAACATGGTCTCATTAAGGTACCAGATCATTCATTTCAATTCTCCTGATTACCGTGGAATTGATGTAGCACTGCTTTATAAGCCCTCTGTATTCAAACCATTTTCTACTGCGATGATCCCGATTTTCGATCCAGAAGAGCCTGGTTTTAAAACAAGAGATATTTTACTTGTTAAAGGTTTAATGGATACAGATACTATATCGGTATTCGTTAATCACTGGCCTTCAAGGAGAGGCGGGAAAGAAGATAAACGTATACTGGCCGCGCAGGTATTGCGCAATGCTGTTGATTCATTATTGTCACTTAATCCCCAAGCCAATATTGTTTGTGTGGGAGACTTTAACGATGACCCAACCAATAAAAGCTTAAAGAAAGTACTGAATGCCGTTGGTAAAATGGATAAACTCGAAAACAATGCTTTATATAATCCAAGTACTGCTATTTACAAAAAAGGATATGGCACTGGAGTATATAACGGTGTATGGAATTTATTCGACCAGGTAATTATTTCAGAAAACCTGGCAAAAACTTCTGACGATGGTTTTAATTATATCCCTGGATCATTTACTATTTTTGCGCCCAGGTGGATGCAGGTACAGGAAGGGCCGGGAAGAGGTAGCCCTTATCGGAATTTCTCGTATGGCGCTTACCAAAATGGTTATAGTGACCATTACCCTGTTTTTATTAAAATCAATTAATCGAGCGTGACGAAACTTTTATTCAAATTCATATTATTCCTGGGAGTCATTATTGTAATTCCCGGATGTGAGGAGATAATCCCTAAACCACCCACCCCAATAAATACGCCTGGGGTAAATTTTGAAATTGCTTTTAATTCTGTGTCTGAAGACGCTGCCAGTGCAGTACAAATCAGCCTGTTATTTGGAAAAACCACCTCAGAAGCAGGAACATTTGATATTGAAATATCATCAACTGAAGCAACCTATAATACTGACTATACAACTTCTCCTGTTGGTTCAGGTGGCTCATTTACAATTGATGTAGCTTCAGGTTCAACCGGTTCATCATTTAGTCTTACGCCTGTTGATAATGCCTTATCAGATGGCAACAAAATCATAGACTTCACGATAACTAATGCAACAGGTGGCGTGAGTCTGGGCACCAACTTAACTTATGAGTTGACTATTATTGATGATGAACAAAATGATCCGGTTACAGGTGATTATGCTGATTGCCTTAATATACTGTCTGATAGCACCCTTGATGTGGTGACCTGGAATATTGAGCAGTTTTCTTCATCAAACACAAATACAGCCCTCCTCGCTGAAATGATTGAAGTTATGGATGCGGATATTATCGGTGTACAGGAAATTAGCTCCTATTCTGATTTTTCATCTATGGTAAACGGTATAGATGGTTGGAACTTTCAGTATGTTAACCAGGGTGACGGCCTTTCACTGGGATATCTGTATAAAACATCTGAAATCACACTTAATGGCAGTCTTACTACAATTTATGATAATGAGACCAGTGCATTTCCAAGGGCTCCTGTAGTGGGTGATTTCACCCATATACCATCCGGCACGCAGGTTACTATAATGAACCTTCACTTAAAGTGCTGTGATGATGGTGAAGCCAGGAGATTAGCTGCCGCTGAATTGCTTAAAGGCTACATTGACACTAACCTGGCAACAGAAAATGTGCTGGTTATAGGTGATTATAACGATGATATTCAGGAAAGTCCTGCTACCAATGTATTCCAGGGTTTTATTGATGATGCCACTAACTACAGGTTTGTTGATATGATAATCGCACAGGGCAGCAGCTCTAATTGGAGTTATCCGGGTTGGCCCAGTCATTTAGATCATATCCTTATGACCAATGAGTTGTTCGATGAATGGCAAAGCACCTCTACCCTAAAGCTGGATGTTTGTAAAACCAGTTATGAATACGATATCTCAGACCACAGGCCGGTGTTGGCGAGGTTTAAGGTTAATTAATGATGTCAAATGTATGATGTCAAACGTATTTGAGTTAATCAACAGCCTTAACAGGTGCATATTGCATCATTCGGTAAATTAATTTCTGTTGCTTTTCTAATTCTTCGATCACCAACTGCCAATTATCTGTATTGGAGTTGTTAAGGGAAATAAAGTCCTCATATTTAATAGCACCCATAGGCAAATTCTTGCCTTGCTCATTATTACTTGCGGGTACAGTCAACATTATATATTCTGGCACTTTTGAAAGAATCTCTCCATTAATATCAAAGGTTTGTTTATAAAGAACATACATAATTCTGATATCTGACTGTGTATACCGCCATGGATTAGTGGGGCCCCAACTCATTGGAGAAAACTCCGGCTCATTCCCGATGTTATCACTAATTAGTGAGTAATACTTCTTCTTTCCAACAGTAACCATATCTGCAAAATTGTACATTCTGAGATCGTTAAAGGGTAATCCATTTTCCGGGTCAAGATTTTCAATGACAAAAGCATTTAATTTATCCATTAGCCCATCATTTATCTTATAGAGATTATCAAAGTTGTAGAAATACATTGGTGTTTCACCGGCCAGAACTGCTTTCATAACTTCCTTAATAACATTATCAAAGGCATCACTATAATCCTGGTTAGTATAGTACCTCAAATCAATCTCTTCTAATAATCTGGTTTCCATTTTGCTAATAGTGCCCTTACTTTTCTCTGGCGAAGGGTTGTCCTCATTTATTACACCATAATCTATCTCTAAAAGCTCACCAGCCAGTTTGTCCGCTATTAAGGCATCGCCCATTCTATAATATTCACCAACTTCTTTCTCATTGAATTTTTCTGCTGAATATTGAATGGTTTCACCCATATCGAGGTAGTCGCTTCCCCCACATATGTATAAATTATTCCTTATGTTGTTAGTATAATCATACCTGAGGGCTATCTCATAATACTCGTACTCACTGTTGTAATATTCTCTTAAATTAACAGTCTTGTTTATCGACTTTAAACCCAATTTCAGCCCATCAATTATATTCTCAGCATCTTCAAGAAATACATCTCCGGCCAAATGGTTAAAAGGACTTCCACCATCAGGCTCCATATACCAAACGTAACCCGATTCATTTAAAACTCTAACGGCATCCGAAGCTTTCACAGAAACTATATGCGTCATTATTTCAGATTCCTCTTCAGTCTCGGGATCTATTTCGAATTCTGTTAAATAAAAATGAAGGTATTTGAGCTCATTTCCCCCGGCATTTTCTACCAAATCAATGGATACATTCACAAGCTCAGAATACGCATATTTCAGTGTTTCTTCCGGTTTCCACATTTTAGGATTCTGATCGGGCACATTTCCCTTATTGTCATCCTCATCACATATATAGTTGATGTCTTTATAACTCACCATGTCAAACACATAATAAGTTACAGTTTCATACCATTTATCATAAAGGTCAACAGGCAGTTCAATTGATTTCTGAAACTTCTTAAAAGTAGTCTGTTCTGGTTTCTGATCAATGGCCTCAAAGAAATAGAGATCCAGGTCATCCTTAGCTGCTGCCTTAAAGAGTATAGTTGGCAGATCAACTCCTGAGCGATAGAAACCCTTATTTCCCTCTGAGGTTAACATCACTTCAAGCGATTTCCTCTTATTAGATGAATCTTGAGAAAAAGCTGAAAAACAAACTATGCCTAAAACTAGTATGGTTAATACGGTATTCTTCTTCATTTAATCGAATTGTGTAGTTTTTGACAAGATAATCAAATGATAAACTCTAAACAAGTATTAGTTAACCTCTATGGGTGTACTCACTTAAAACACCTCAACATTCACGCCCACCTTAAACCACCTGCCAGGCATGGCTACAAGGTTGGTTTCCTGATAGCTAACATTAAAAACGTTAGTAACGTCTGCGAACATGTTCAGTCTGCCATGTTTATAGGTTACCCTTGTATCAAGCAACATATAATCATCCAGGTTCACCCTGTCATAGTAACCCGCACTAATGGTATGCGTTAGCTTACTTCCATAGTTAAGCAATAATGTTCCTCTCAGCTGGTGTCTTAGGTTTTCCAGCGCATACCGCGAAAGTGTATTAGTCTGATTATCTGCCTCCGAGTTTATATACGCATAGCTAACATTCAGATTATCCAAAAGACTGTTTGAAGCGATTAGTTGTTTAAAGTCAAAAGAAGTGTTTATCTCCAGGCCTTGCATTTCAACAAAGAGCAAGTTCACCGGCTGCCAGGGATCACTCTCTGATAACCTTTGCCAATCGATCATGTCCTTACCTGACCTGTAAAATAAACTGGTGTGCAAGCTAACCGGCAGAGCCGACTTGGTTTTCAAACCTATTTCATAGTTCATGGCATATTCAGGCCTAAGATCAGGATTACCTACGTTCACAGGACCCGTATAGTAGATATCAGTAAATGTTGGCACACGATACGTGTAACCAACACTTCCAAATGCTGTTAGTCTTTCGGAAAGTATATATCCCAAATCTACTCCCGGAAGAACGTTTAAGCCATAATCAGAATAATTATTGATCTGAACACCTGGTGTTACATTAAATTTATCATTAAAAATCTCCATTCGGTGTTCCAGGTAAAACGTAGAAACTAAACGCTGGCGGTTTCCCAGGTTATTACTATTCAATTCAACATTATTAATATCGATTCCAATGCCAGTAATTGATTTCTCCCATGGGATTACTGAATTAACCTCTACTCCATAGGTTCTACTTGAATGATTGTTTTTATAAAACTCCGGATTGTCCCTGATAAAAATATATTCATCATCGTTTTGCCTGTAATATGCTCTGGCTTCTAAAGACGATTTGCCGATCAGTGTATTATAACTTAAGGCTGCAAGGCCCGTCCGGATGCTCTCAAACTGTTCTGTATAATCAGGACTGGCATAAAATCCATTTGCTCCGAAAGCCCGGTCGGTATAACCGCCAAGGATATTAATCTCACCTTTACGCAATTTTATAATTCCATTATAAAAAGCATTAAGCATGTTATAATCGGTATTATGCTTATAGCCATCAGAATGATCATAGCTGAAAGATGCGAAATGAGATTGTTTATCTCGTACAATTGCTCCGGATGTATTGATTCCCCAAAGATTGAAATCGCCTACTATGCCGCCAATATTCAGAAAAGATTTGTCAGGTTCAGCGGTTACAATGTTCACCGCTCCTGCAAAAGCATTCTGACCAAAGGTTCGTGCTGCAGGGCCTTTTAAAACCTCTATTCGCTCAATAGCTCCTAAATTAACAGGCAAGTTCATCGAATGATGACCCGTTTGCGGATCGGATAGTTTTATTCCATTAATCAGAACTAAAGTCTGATCAAATGTGCCGCCTCTAATTCCAATATCTGCCTGTACCCCATGAACTCCTCTCGTTCTGACATCAATGCCACCAACATGATGTAAGACATCTGTAATACTTATGGCAGGTGTTTCGCTAATCGACTTACGATCAATTATTGAGATACTCCTGCTTTGTGCTGCATAAGGGAGTTGAATTCTGTTCTCAGCAATAATAATCTCGTCAAGTTCTACCGTAGTTGTGTCCTCATTTTGGGCAAATAAGAGTATTGGCAGAAAGAGGTATAGCGGAATTAATACTTTCTTCATCATATTCGGCTGCAAAGAAACAGAAAATGATTAGGAATAAGAAAAAATAGTGTCAGGTCATACAATATGAGAGTCTTGTCATTAGATGTTTACTTAAATCCCTGGCCTTATCATGGTCGAACCGTTGGTAATACTGCATGAGTATAGACGCCTGGTGGATTAAAGTATCGTAATCAATCTCACCCATATGTTTAATGTTATATACCTTATCATCTGGTAAATTAAAAAATGCACCTCCCGTAGTTTCTTTGATAAGGTTGTTCTCTAACTCATAGATTTTAGAATCTGTTGTTACATCCCCCACATACTCATTATCCCCATAAATATGTAGGGTCATATAAGGTTTGGTTGTAACATTGCCCATTTGATGTATTAGGGGATTATTAACCTTTATAATTGTACCATAGGGAAGAATTTCTTTACTGGATAACTGAAATACATCATCCTTATTGACAAAGGAATGGTGCATCACATTGCCAAATACCTGCACAGCTCCCCATGTGGTATAACCATGGTCATGCACCGCTGAGAAATCACCTGGTTTCCAGCTCATCACCATAATTTCGAAATGGTCTTCACCAACAGCAAGTTTCCTTCCATAGCCATCTTCAACAGGGTGGTCAAAATCTGCAAACGGCAACAAATCTTCTTCTGTAATTGCTGCCTTTTCAACATAGTCCACAACCTTAGATATGGTCATATCAGGATCATCATGTAAAAATCTTCGAAGTCGCTCGAGTCCTGGGGTAATATCTGCCATGATAAAATATATTTAAAAGCCTAAATCTCTAATTTAAGCTAATTACGACTAAATTCCATGTAATTTCAGATGATCAATTGCATGATGGTAACATCCTGCCATTCTCCATTGATAAAACCAATTTCCTTTTGAGTACCTACAATTTCGTAACCTAATTTTCTATTGTACTCAATACTGGCAATATTAGAAGCATAAATCTTAGCCACCATATGATGGTAACCCAATTCCCTGCATTTATCAATCAGCCAGAGTTTTAGGTGAGACCCATAGCCTTTCCTGGTTTCTGATGTTTTCAAATAAATGGCTGTTTCACAAGCCCTGGCATAGCCTTCTCTATCACTGTAGCGCTTTATAATGCCCCAGCCAACCACAATCATACCTACTTCCAGTAGCACAATGAGCTCTCTCTCATTAAAATCACTAAACCAGTCCTCTACATCTATTATCTCTTTGGGAGTGAGATCCATGGTGCTTCCGCCAACCTTGATATGCTCGTTGTATATTTCGGCTATTACCTGTGTGTCATCAAGTGTAGCAATCTTAAAATTCATATTACTTATTGTTGTGAGCTTGATTTCTAATAATTATCCCCGGTTTATTATTATTTATCACCCTGCTTTCAATAATCACTTCGCCATTTACCCATACCCACTCAACACCATCTGATAGCTGCATCGGATTAGTATAAGTTGCATTGGGTTTCAAGTTATCTAAATCTATAAGAACCAGATCTGCATGATAACCTTTTTCAATTTTACCACGACCCTCTAAGTTAAAATAATCTGCCGGTATAGATGTAATTTTCCTGATAGCTACAGGGAAACTCAATAACTTCTTAATCTTAACATAATCATATAAGTATTG
>JBDLIU010000131.1:0-12004 GCA_039714715.1 Bacteroidota bacterium | reverse complement strand
CTGCAATCAACTTCTTCGGCATCAAGATCAAGGTCTATGTCACCTGATCCACTTACTGATAAGTCAACAAAATCTCCGTTCAGTTTTCCAATACTAATTGCATCACCAGAGCCACTTACGGAAACACCATCAAATTCTTTAAGTGTAACATAAACCTTGATTCTTCCTGACTTATTCCAGCCCCAATTCCAGCCGTTATCTCTTCGAATTTTCAGCTTACCACCCGTTACATAAGTTTCGATTTCTTTAAGGTCTTCAGGATCACCTTCAAGTATTACCTCACAGGTAGATCCCTGTTTGATCTCAAGATCACCACTTACACCAAATGAGATATAAGTAAAGTCATCAACTTTTCTTGTTTCTTTTTTCTGTGCATTAACGCTAAATACTACGAGGATCGCAGCAAAAAGTAAAATATATTTTTTCATCCTATTTTATGAGTTTAATTAAACTACCTATAAGACAGCCATACCTCTAATAAGGTTGCATGGTACTGAATATAAATTTCGAATGGTTTGAGTTATATTCCGTACCTATGGCATGGCAATCACTTTTATTTTATAATTCTACCCATATTGATCCCGCTGAGATACTTGAGGTATAGATCAACTACTAAAGCTTAGTCCTTACCTTTTTCCAATCCTTAACCTGCCATTCAATAAATCCTGTACAAATATGATTGCTCTTGGCATCATGTATGTCAACCTCGAGGGTGACGGTTGCAGCATCGTTATCTTTAAGTGGTTTAATAACCATGCTATTCAGCCAGTCATCATCCAGAGAATAGGTGGCAGTGACTCCTGATTTAGCCTGGTAAAAATACTCCATGCGCAGTGTTTTTAGAATAATTCTGAATTTCTTAGGATCAAGTTTTCTCAACATCGATAATCCAGTCGTAAATTCAGCCAGCGTAGCAAGTGCCGTAGCGTGCATGCCTTTAATATGGTTCTGATTTACCTTTTTAAAAGGCAGGTAAATTGTAATATGATCATCACCTATTTCCAGCACTTTAAATCCATGAGGTTTGTTGAAAGGGAACTTCCTGTTAATACTCATATTTAATACTTTCATAAAAAATGGAGAGTTTTGTGCCCGCTTGAGTAAAAGGTTTAGACTGGCCATGACAAAATGTTTAGATTTGAACAGAACTTGTTATAACAAATATCGGTAAAATGAGTAAGAAAATTGTTGTTTTAGGTGCCGGTCTCGTGGGTAATGCTATGGCTATTGACTTAAGTAAAGATCATGAGGTTACCTCTATTGACATCAACCAGGAGGCTTTAAATCCATTAAAAGAATATGGTGTTAAAACCATTCAAGCTGACCTGAGTTCTCCGGGTAAAATAGGGGAGATTGTTAGTGAATATGATCTCGTTATTGGCTCTGTTCCCGGATTTATGGGTTACAGAATGATGGAAGAAGTGATAAATGCCGGGAAGAACATCGTAGATATATCTTTTTATCCTGAAGACCCTTTTGGCCTGGATGACCTGGCAAAAGAAAAAGGGGTAGTGGCAGTCATGGATTGTGGTGTGGCTCCCGGAATGGGCAACATTATTTTGGGGTATCATAACACTCAAATGGAAATTGAAGATTATGAATGTTTGGTAGGGGGATTACCTGTTGTACGGGAGTGGCCCTTTGAATATAAGGCAGTTTTTTCTCCGATAGATGTAATTGAAGAGTATACACGCCCTGCCAGGTATGTAGTGAATGGGGCTGTAGTAATTCGTGAAGCGCTTTCTGATACCGAGCTGGTAAGTTTCCCCGGATTAGGTACGCTCGAATCCTGGAATTCTGATGGACTTCGTTCCTTGATTAAAACTATGGATATCCCAAATATGATTGAAAAAACACTTCGATATCCGGGAGCAGTTGAATATTTAAGGGTGCTAAGAGCAAGTGGCTTCTTCTCTGAAGAGCCAGTTGAGGTCAATGGAACTTTGATCAGGCCAATCGACCTGACAGCCAAACTGGTGTTTCCTAAGTGGAAATTGAAACCTGGCGAAGAAGATTATACAGTAATGAGGGTGAAGATGTCAGGCGAAGGTAAAACAATCACTTATGATCTTCTTGATCGATTTGATAAAGAAACCAATACAATATCCATGGCCAGGACTACCGGTTATACAGCGACTGCAGTAGCTAATCTTGTATTGGAAGGTGATTATTACAGGATTGGCATAAGCCCGCCTGAGTATTTAGGTGAATCAAAGAGTAATTTCGAATATATTCTTAAATATTTAGCCGATCGCGGAGTGATTTACAATTATCAGGAAGAATAAGTTTGCGTTATGCAATTACTTCTCTATCTTCAACCCTTTTATTAAACGCACTAGCTGAAAATGAATTCTGAGCCCAGAAAGCCATCTCTTCTCGAATCACTTCTGCCCATTATTATTCTGGTTATTCTGCTCACTATCAATGTGTTCATATTCAGTGATGATGCAACTTATGGTTCCAACCAATTAGCACTACTTTTTGCTGCTACTGCTGCTGCCCTTATTGCTGGTAGGCAAGGTTATCAGTGGAAAGCCATTTTAGATGGAATTGTGAAAAGCATCTCATCAGCGATGGCAGCTATCCTTATCTTGATGATGATTGGAGCACTGGCAGGTACCTGGCTAATAAGTGGAATAGTTCCGGCTCTAATTTATTATGGTCTTGAAATCTTAAACCCTACCATTTTTTTGTTTGCAGCTGTAATTGTTAGTGCCATTGTGTCTTTGGCAACAGGTAGTTCATGGACAACTGCGGCTACCGTGGGGATTGCATTGGTCGGTATAGGGCAGGCTATGGAAATAAATGAGGGAGTGGTGGCAGGTGCCATTATTTCCGGGGCATACTTTGGTGATAAAATGTCACCGATGTCTGATACCACTAATTTAGCTCCGGCTATGGCCGGAACAGACCTGTTTACGCATATCAGGTATATGACGTATACAACTATACCTTCTATATCTATCACCCTGGTCATATTCCTGATCTGGGGTTTTACGCTGGATTCGCAATCCAAAATGGAATCAATAAGCATAGTACAGGAAGCAATAGCCTCTAAGTTTAATGTCAATATGTGGTTGTTTCTGGTTCCTGCCGTTGTAATTGCCATGATTGTTAAGAAAGTAGCTGCTTTGCCGGCATTGTTTGCAGGAACCATACTGGGAGGAATATTTGCTGTTATATTCCAGCCAGAGATAATCCTGGGATTAGCAGAGAACACTACCGGAGCTTATGCTTATTATGAAGGAATGCTAAGGGCTATGTTTGGTGAAACAAGTGTAGCTACCGGGCAACCAATGGTAGATGAATTATTATCAGCAGGGGGTATGTTTGGTATGATGAATACCATCTGGTTGATTATATGCGCAATGATTTTTGGTGGGGTGATGGAAAGGGCTGGCATGTTACAACGGTTGGCTAATTCAATTATTCAATATGCAAATTCAACAGGATCACTGGTGTTATCAACAGTGGCAACCTGTAGCTTTATGAATATCACAGCATCGGATCAATACATTGCCATAGTAGTACCCGGGCGGATGTTTGCCGGTACATACAGGGACAGGGGATTGGCACCTGAAAACCTGAGTAGAACACTTGAAGATTCAGGTACGGTTACTTCTGTATTAGTGCCGTGGAACACATGTGGTGCATACCAGGCTGGCGTTCTAGGTGTATCAACCTTCAGCTACATGCCTTTTGCATTTTTTAATATAATCAGTCCTGCAATGACAATTTTTTATGCTTATGTAGGAATAAAAATCAGAAAGTTGGCAAATGGCACTAAATGAGCAACAAATATTCCAGGAGTATGTAACACCTGAAGAGGTAAATAGTCTTCCTCTTACCTATTATGAGGGAGAAATAATACTAATAAGGGATGTTGATAAAGTAGCTAAGGCAGTAGAAGAAATAAAACAATCTTCAGTAGTTGGTTTTGATACAGAGACCAGGCCAACTTTTGTTAAAGGGCATTTTAATCATATCTCATTAATACAACTCGCCATTCCTGGCAAGGTGTTTCTATTCAGAATAAACATTACGGGTTTTGCCAAAGAGATAATTGATTTATTGGCTGATGAAAATATAAAAAAGATAGGTGTAGGGCTGCGTGATGATCTTATTGGATTACAAAAAATTCGTGATTTTGATCCGGTAGGGTTCGTTGAGATTCATGATTTTGTAAAAGACCTTGGAGTCAGAAATACAGGATTACGTAAGCTGGCAGCTATTTTAATAGGAGTGCGAATCTCTAAAGGACAACAAACTTCAAACTGGGAGAATCCTACCCTAACGAAGAGTCAATTAAGGTACGCAGCCACAGATGCATGGATTTGCCTGGCCATGTATAATATGCTGGATAAGAAGGGATTTGTATATTAAAAAGATAAGAGTTCTTATCCAATACAATTTATAATCAATAATAGTTCCCTAAATAAATTCTATTCTTAAGAAGAGATTTGGATATTATACGTTGTGCTACTTATTGTAAATTTGTAATGCTGCCAGAATAATTTGATAGTTACAATGAATGTTTTCAAAACATCACTCTTTTTAGGGCTTATTGTACTTGCTAACCAGGTGATGGCACAGTCGCAGTCTATCAGGGGGAAAGTAACAGATATCGATTCAGGTTACCCTATAATTGGAGTGAATGTTGTTATCATAGGATCGGATCCAATCAAGGGCACAACTACTGATATTGATGGTAATTATGTATTAACAAATGTTTCACTTGGCAGAGTAAGTTTAAAATATACTTTCATAGGTTATAAGGAGGTATCACTTTATGATCAGTTACTTGAAAGAGGTAAGGAGCTATTTCTTAATGTTTCCCTTGAAGAAGAAGTTACCTCAATGAATGAGGTTGTGGTGGTGGCCGAACGAAGTCCTACTCTTTTAAATAATGATGCAGCTGTAGTGGCGGTAAGAGCATTTGATGTACAGGAAACCAGGCGTTATGCAGGTACAAGAAATGATATTGCCCGTATGGCATCTAATTATGCCGGTGTGGCTAATACTGATGATTCCAGAAATGATATTATTATCAGGGGTAATTCACCAACAAGCTTATTATGGCGGTTAGAAGGTATCGATATACCAAGCCCGAACCATTATAACGCATTTGGTACAACAGGAGGCCCCGTAGGAATACTAAACAATAATAATCTCTCTAATTCTGATTTCTTTACCTCAGCGTTCCCTGCTGATTATGGCAATACGGTATCTGGAGTGTTTGATTTACAGCTTCGTAAAGGAAATGGGTTTAAAGGAGAATATATGGGTCAAATTGGCTTCAATGGTCTAGAGTTTGGACTTGAAGGGCCACTCAATAAGGAGAAACATGCCTCGTATGTTGCTAATTACAGGTTTTCCACATTGGGAGTGTTTCAAGCACTTGGAGTGGATTTTGGAACAGGTACGGCTGTACCTAAATATCAGGATTTAACTTTTGCCATAGACTTGCCATCAGAAAGAATGGGGAGTTTTAAACTTTTCGGCCTGGGAGGCATTAGTTCAGTTCATCTGGAATCTACTGAAGAAAGTGATACACTGGGTTCAATGTATACTTCAGCAGAGGTGATAAACAAGGCAAGGGTAGGTGTAATAGGGATAAGACATCAATATTTTTTTAATAAGAGAACCAATATCTCAACAACTATAGCGGCAAGTCAGCAGTTCACCAGTGTTGAACTTGATTCAATTAAAAACAATCCTCCCGATGAGGTAATAAAAGATGTTATTACCAATCAGACTTTAAATAAATATTCAATTCATACTAACCTTAATTCCAAGCTATCAGCACAACACAAAGTAACCGTTGGATTTATGGTAGACAATTTGCAAGGCACCTTTCAGGATAGTGTATTATTAAGCTCAGGAACGTGGTTTAAGTTCTCTGATACAGATGAAAGTTCATGGTTATACCAGATATATGGTAATTATCAATGGAAAGCAAGCGATCAAATGAAACTGATAGTTGGTTTACATGGCACTTACATGTCTTTAAATGGTAGTAAGGCAATTGAGCCAAGGTTTGGAATGACATACAGAACCAACAGAAATGCCACTTTCAGCATGGGTTATGGTTTACATAGTCAAATGCAGCCGATACTGGCTTATACATTTTTGTTTCAGGGTTCACCAACAGGTAATAACAGAGAGCTGGATTTTACAAGAAGTCATCATTTTACACTGGAATACAATAAGAACCTGACTCAAAATATATTTCTAAAGCTCGCTGGTTATTACCAGCACATTTTCGATGCCCCTGTAGAGATTGACCCAACATCTTTTTCGTTGTTGAATTTTGGCACCAGTTTTTACAATGTTATTGTACCCACTTTGGTAAACAATGGCTTTGGTCGAAATTATGGTCTGGAAGTTACTCTAGAAAAGTACTTTTCTAATTCCTACTATTTCCTTTTAACAACCTCACTATTCCAATCAGAATATCAGGGCAGTGATATGATATGGAGAAACACTGCATTTAATACAAAACATATTATTAACCTGTTGGCTGGTAAAGAGTTTAAGGTAGGCAAATCGGGTACACTGGTAGCTGATTTAAAACTAACTACTTCAGGAGGCCGGTACGTTACACCTATAGATCTGGAGGCCTCCAGGTTGGCTGGTGAGGCTGTATATGATGACAACAATTCGTTTAGCCAGCAATTTGACAATTATTTTAGAACAGATTTTAAGATTGGGTATCGCCTTAATGGTAAAAAGATAACACAGGAATGGTTAATTGATACTCAAAACCTGTTTAATAACGACAATATTTTTGACCAGGTGTATAACCCAAAAACAGAAATTATTGACACTCAATACCAGGTAGGCAGACTTATTATTCCCCAGTATAGAATTTTATTCTAAATACAAATCTATTCAGATAATTCTTCTTTAGCTTTTAGCTCTTCGTAAGAGCCAAAATTAATAGACCAAATACCTCTAAAGTCTCCTTCAGCGTAACCTATTGCCTGATCTTCAGGGTACTTTATTTCAATAATTGCATAAGTATCATCAGAAACCTCTTTGCCAACGGTACCATGGCATTTCAGGCACTGCTCTTTAACCATAATAGGGGCAAAGAATCTTACATCTCCACTTTCAGCCAAAATACCTTTAGGTTCCATTGGCTTTTTCATTTTCTTAAGATCCTGATATAAGTCTATCATGTATTCTTCCAGCGCATCAGGAGCATTTTTTTGATTTCTTAATATATGACTAGAGCGCTTGATCTTAACATTGAATTTTTTTGCTAAACTGTCTGTTAATGGTACAGCATTAACGTTACAATATTGAATAGCATTAGATGGACCGCCAGCCTCCATGGCTGCCTTTAAATGACCACTCATTGATTCGAAAGAGGCCTTTACAATTGCTTTGCCGGTCTCTTCATAAGCTTTTACCAAAGCTTTTTGTTCCTTTTCTTCTTCGCTCTTACACGATATAAGAACAGATAAGACTAAACCAATTAGTAATAATCTTTTCATTGTAGTTTTTATTTACAAATATAAAGATGGGATAGCAAAGAACTATGTGAAGTAAGTTACAATCTTCCTTAATACGATGATTTAATGTCTGTTAAATTCGGAAAGAATTACTTTTGTAAGATTTTATTGAAATATTCAAATTTACCTGTTAAGAACTTCTTGTAGGTTGATGATCCTTCGGTGGCAGCAAACTTATTACTCAAACCATGTAAGATTCTTGGTGCTATTTTTTGGATTAGTTTTACTCTTTCCGAAGTTGAATTTTGCAATGCTTCTAAAACATGGGGAGTAATTAGTTCATTTTTTAAGATTATAAAGTTAGTACCAACTAATTTTCTTCTTAAGTTTTCTAATTCACCCGGAGGCCTGAAGTCAGTAAATAGAAAGTATCCGCCAGGTCTTAAAACCCTGTATACTTCATTAATAAACTCATCAACATTGGGGTATCTATGGGATGATTCTACATTGAGAACAGCATCAAAACTTTCATCTGCAAACTCCAGTAATTGTGCATTACCTTGGATAAACCTAAGGTTATCTTGTTTATAATGAGCTGAACAAAACTCTATGGCTTTACTATTTAGATCGAGCCCATAAGCTGATTTGGGTTTATGATACCGTGTAACATATGAAATCCCTCCACCACGACCACTTCCAATTTCCAGGATGTCTTTATTAGCAATATCTACTCCTGAGGCAACATAATCATATAGTTGGATTGAATACCTGTCTTTTTCATCCTTTTCTTCTAATTTGATTTTATTATGATCTTTTGAATAGCCATAATTCATAAAAGTAATGTCTGCATTCTTGTCAATAGTACTGATATACCAATACCAAATTCTGAATAAAAGGTCTCTGAGCTTATTAAATATGATCATGAAAGGAGTTTGTTGATTAGTTAACAGTAAGAAACAAGATTTATCATAAAATGCATTATAAACCTACGGACTTTATTGGCAATAGGTATGTCTTCTTTTCTTTATTATAATAACATAGAGAATATTGTAAAAGGACCCTAGCTGTCCTTAGATGATGCTTAATTCTATCATTGTTTTTTAATATTAAATAATATAATTCTGACTTATATTAATAATAGGTCCTGCTTATTTTATCTTTGTTTTAATATACTCAGTAATGGAAGTTCATTTTTTACGGCTCATTACACTCTGCAATGAATTGGCATTATGATAAAAAAATCATTAAAATCCTTTGGAAGATACCTGGTAAAAAAAATAATAATTGATATCAAGGTTTCTGAAAATAGCAAAGGAGAAAGAAAGTTAACCTTTTTTACAACAAAGACTTTTTTTGGGAAAGTTCTAAATCAGGGAATAAAACTGTTTGCAAAAAAGCTTAATCTTAAGGATTTAGAAGGAATTATTTATCGTATTCAGAAAGACCTCAATCCCCATAAATTATATTTTAAGCATACAGCTAAAGCATTTGGGTTTAAAATAAAAGTGACTGGATTACCTTTTTCCGATGTCAAGAAAGAAGGCCCTATTATATTTTACGCGAATCATCCTCTTTCCGGAGCAGATGCTTTTGCTTTGGCTTCTGAAATCGAAAAAATCAGACCGGATATTAAAACTATTGCTTCCACTTATGTCGAAAGTATCCCGGGATTAAGAGAAAATTCTTTTGTGGTTAATGTTTTTGATGGACCTGATGTCAGGGAGCTTAATAAGAAAAAGTTTGATATGATCAATAAACATATTTCACAGGGTAATTCTTTATTGATCTTTCCTGCAGGTTCTATGTCATGTTGGAGTGACGACAATCAGGTTTATGCCCTGGACCCGCCATGGAGAGTTGGCATTGCACGAATTGGTGAGCAGTCCCCGGATACTGTGTTTATACCTGTTTTTGTCCAGGGTGAGCCATCCGATGAGTATCTTAACCTGAGAAAGAAATCCCCTGCTTTAGCTAGTATTCTTGTTTTTAAAGAGCTCGCAAGACAAAAGGATGGTGAAATTGATTTTGTCGTAGGTGAAGGGATTTCAATAAACGAACTTAAAGACCTGAGTTACCAGGACAAAGTGGATTACCTGAGAGCAAGTTTGTATTCACTTGGAACAGATTACTTTAAAAGGAGTAAAGGAAATGATCAAATTATTAATGAAAATTATAGTAAGGAGGCTCCCCTGGTCACCAACGAAGAGTATAATTTGATGAACAAGATCAGGGCAAAGGAGGCCTTAGAGAATTAGATTTCCTCATTTATCCGTTTCTGACAACCATTTCGATATGATTTTCTCCAGGTTTTACAGATCGACCTTGCTATGGTCGTAAAAGTATATCAATAACCTGCGGACTTCTTGTAAAGAAAATGTAATATCTTCTTTATTATGATAAACATGAAGGATTTTGTTGAAAGACCCTATCTTTAAATATAAGATGAAATCAGGAATATCATTCATATTGCTTCTTCTTCCTTTTGTTTCGTTTGCGCAGGTGCAGGCAACTAAATATGCTAATGAGTTTCTAGCCATTGGTGTTGGAGGAAGAGCCCAGGGCATGGGTAATACGCACGTTGCAATAGCTGACGATGTGACTGCAGGGTATTGGAATCCCGCTGGTTTGTTGCACCAGTCAAATCAGTATGAAGTGATGTTGCAGCACGGTGAATATTTTTCCGGTATTGCAAAATACGATTATGGAGCCTTCAGTATGAAGATCGATTCATCAAGCGGGATAGGGTTTTCTTTAATTAGATTTGGTATTGATGATATTCCGGATACAAGATTCTTATATGATGCCAATGGTGCTATTAATTACGATAATGTAACTTTCTTTTCTGCTGCTGATTATGCTTTTATTAGCAGTTATGCCCGAAAGTTAAATATCCTTGGAGGATTAAAATTTGGAGGTAATTTTAAGATCGTACATCGTAAGGCAGGTGATTTTGCTTCTGCCTGGGGATTTGGACTGGATGTTGGGGCGCAGTTAGATTATAAGAAATGGCAATTTGGTGCAGTATTCAGAGATGTAACAGGCACATTTACTGCATGGAGCCACAATACTGATGAGATCATTAATGTTTTCACTCAAACAGATAATGATATCCCTCAAAATTCGGTAGAAGTCACGGTTCCAAGACTGATATTGGGTGCAGCACGTTATTTCCAATTGCAGGAATTTGGACTACTGCCAACTCTTGATTTAACATTTACTTTTGATGGTGAAAGAAATACGTTAATAAAATCTGGTTTTTCTTCAATAGATCCGACCCTGGGGTTAGAAGCAGATTATAAGAAAATAGCTTTCTTGAGATTTGGTTTGCGAAATATTCAGGAGTTAAAAACATTTGACTCAAGTACGAAACTTAGTATTGAACCTACATTCGGTATCGGATTTAATTATAAGAGTGTAACGGTAGATTACGCTTTGTCTTCTGTTGGTGCACATACAGAAGGGCTGTATAGTCATATTTTTTCTCTTAAGTTCAACTTTGACGGCAACCAGTGAAACTCAGATTATTAATTTTCCTTCTATTTCCGCTCGTATCGTTTGCACAACCTTATGCAAATGACTGGATAGATTTTAATAAGGAATATTATAAGATTACTGTTGCCGAAGATGGTATTTACAGGATAACCTATGATGATCTAAATGCAGTTGGATTTCCTGTTGATGAGAATGGCCTACCAAATAGGATACAAATATTTCATAGAGGAGAAGAAATTGCTATTTATGTAGAAGGAGACTCAGATGGAAAATTCGATCCATTAGATTATATAGAGTTTTACGGGCAGAAAAATGATGGTACTTTAGATGAACAGCTCTATGTAAATCCATCAGCTCAACCACATAAATATTATAATCTTTATTCCGACACATCAACCTATTTTCTTATAAATGGCTCTGATGGCAAGAGAATGACCTCACTTCAATCATTTACGAGTACTACTCCCGACACTTATTATAATGCTGAAGTGCTGAAAGTTCTGTCAGATGAGTATGAAAGAGGTTATAAAGTATTTGACTATACACGACTCACTCAGTTTGATATGGGAGAGGGGTTTACCGGACCACGAATTACTGAAGTTAGCAATCCAATATTCGACCTTAGCTTTACCGGGCTAGACTTACCCGTTACAACCGCACCGCAGCCCGATCTGGAATTATTGCTGGTTGGGCGTAATGACACACTCCATATTGTTGAGATTTTTGTTGGACCTGATTTATCTGGTCTTGTATCCCTTGGTACTCATCAGATAGATAGTTTCAGGCATTTACTGATAAATGAATCGATTCCATGGTCCTCAATAAGTGCAGCGGGTGATCTTGTTATTAGGGTTGAGGTAATCAATGATGGTGGTATGAAGAGCAATCTTTCTGTATCCTATGCAAAGCTTAAATATGCACGAGAGACAGACCAAAGTAGTGAAATATTCAAGGAATTTGATTTGCAGGTTAAGGGGAGTGGAGGAAATGTAATCGAGTTTCTCAATACTACAAGTGAAAGCAAGGTGTATGATATAACTGATCCTGTGAATGTT
>JBDLIU010000130.1:0-12148 GCA_039714715.1 Bacteroidota bacterium | reverse complement strand
TGCAGGCTTGCTGACGCTAGTTGAATCAATTGGAGTAATTATGGGTGCTAATATTGGCACAACCATTACAGCCTGGATTATCTCACTTTTTGGGTTTCAGGTAAATATATCATCATATGCATTAATAATTTTAGCATTTGCTGTTCCCTTATTGTTTGTAACAAGAAGCAAATCACGTGCATGGGGAGAAGCGTTTGTTGGATTTGCACTATTGTTCATGGGATTGGCAGCACTAAAAGGGACAGTGCCGGACCTGGAATCAAATCATGAGATTTTGGAATTCTTAATGCAATACACTGATATGGGGTACCTCTCTATAATTGTGTTTGTTATTATTGGTGCCATCATTACTATTGTTGTGCAATCATCGAGTGCTGCCATGGCAGTAACTCTTGTAATGGCCAACCAGGGGTGGATTTCTTTTGATTTAGCGGCCGCCATGGTGCTTGGCGAGAATATTGGAACAACAATTACAGCAATATTGGCATCCCTTGTAGCTAATGTGCATGCTAAGCGTGCAGCTATAGCACATTTGGTTTTTAACATTGCCGGTGTGATTTTGATATTATTTTTACTTAGCCCAATCCTGAATGGCATAGGTTATTACATGGAATCAACCATGGCTGTGTCTCCACTACTTGAAGCAACCGCAATTCCTATTGGATTATCAATATTCCATACTTTATTCAATGTGACGATTACTTTAATATTGATTTGGTTCATTCCAACAATTGCCGGTTTAGTAACTAAAATGGTGCCATCAAGAGGTAATGACGAAGAATTTCATCTGGATTTTATAGGAATGAATATTGTTCCAACCCCGGAAATTTCAATCCTTGAAGCCAGGAAGGAGTTGGCGAAATTTGCAGAGATTACCACACGAATGTCGGAATATATTGAAGTCCTCATTTCGAAAAAAAGGCATAAGTCAAGAAGGAAGATGATGGACAAGATGAAAAATTATGAAGAAATTACAGATAGGATGGAGATTGAAATTGCAAGATTCCTTTCTAAAGTATCTGAAAGCAATATAAGTGAAAATTCATCCAGCAAAATAAGAGCCCTTCTTAGCATAAATAACGATTTGGAACGAATTGCAGATATATTTTATCACATCTCACTAACAATTGAAAGACAGTTGGAGTCTGAACAGTGGTTTAGTAAAATCCAGATAAATAATCTTTTGGCAATTTACTCCTTACTGGATCAGTCTTTAAATATAATGCGTAGTAACCTCAATTCTGATTACGCCAGTATTGATATAAATGAAGCGATGATAAAAGAGCGTGAGATTAACGCAAAGCGAAATGAGCTAAGGAGGGATTACCTGAAAAAGGTTGGATCAGGAGAGTTTACAGTTAAAGATGCTATTAATTACCTTGAACTTATCAATGGATGTGAAAAGGTGGGTGATCACGTAATTAATGTAAGCCATGCCATAACAGGTTCACTTTAAACACAATAAATTCATTCAAAAAAAGATCACCTGCAAATTTGCAAGTGATCTTTTTTTATGTGATATCTGAATTAGTTAGTTGCTCTGACTGGATTCTATAAAATCTCTTTGAGCTTTAACCATATTGATTGTATGAATTAACAGGCTTTTAGTCTCCGTTAATACACCAAGATATAACACGCCATTCTTTGTGCCTGTAACACCATGCTTAATTCTCTTAATCTGAACTTTGTTTAGAGCAATAAGACTATCAAGAATCTCCTGTTGTTTCTCAATAATTCCTTGAACTTCACCTAAATTATGTTCTCGGATAAGAGGCATAATGTGCATAAAGAGAATATTAACATCAGAGCTTATCCTCTGAAATTCTTCAATTTGATCATCATTCAGTCCTTTATGAGCATTGTCTATATGTTCATAAACAGGTATTGAAATAAACGCCAGCGACCTTACCATTTCACGGAGATGATCAAGAATTTGAACATAAAAGTGGCCTGCTTCAATATTTTCTTCACTAAGGTTTACAATAGTGTTAGAAATACTGGCTTTATGTTTCTTTACTTTCTTATTTAAGGTTTTGACATCCTTTTTAGCCTCTTTTAATTTCTTTCTGTCTTCTGTAGCGAGACCATCAATGATGGTTTTATAACTAATAGTAATTCCCTCCAGGGTATCTAATATCTTCTCAGAGCTATGTTTAAGTACATCGCTATATAACAATTCTGTTTCGATATCTGTTTCTTTGCTCGATTCTTTCTCCTTTTCTTTTTCTTTCCTTTTGTGAAGAGCATGAGTTTTAATTATAAAGAATGCGGCTAATAAGACTAAAGCAGTCAATGCTATAGTTCCTCCATAAAAGATTATTAAGGCAAAAGTAAATGCTCCAACAAACGCAGCGAATGCAGTCAGGAACCAGCCTCCAATTACATTAGTTACACCAGATATCCTGTAAACAGCGCTTTCGCGTCCCCAGGCGCCATCACCGAAAGAGGTACCCATGGCAACCATAAATGTTACATAGGTTGTTGATAGGGGCAATTTCAACGAGGTGGCAAAAGAAATCAGAATACTGGCAACTGTTAAATTTACAGATGCTCTTAGTAAATCGAAAGAGCTTTTTTCTTCACCTTTTAGTTTAGTTCTATCGACAACCGAAAATCTTTTATCAAGGAATGATCTTATAAATCCTGGTATAACCTTATTAAAGCTGTTTGACATTGAAACGGATCCTCTTACCAGGTTTCTTGAAAAGGCGGATGAACCAAATCTTTCTTCTCCGGCTCCTTGTCTGCTCAGGTTAATTTCTGTTCGTGTTACTGTCCTTGCCTTTTTGGATAACCACAGTGTTATCGCCATTACAACCCCGGCAATAATCAATAAATAGGTGTCTGTTGGTACTTTACCAGCTAGTGCAGACATTGCAAAACTTGTGGGATCTGCACCTGGTGTTGCATTTATTATTTTAAAAGAACTGAAACCAGCCAATGGAACCCCAATGAAGTTAACAAGGTCATTTCCGGCAAATGCCATAGCCAATGCAAAAGTGCCTATCAGAACTATAACTTTAAGAATGTTTATTCTTGTAAACCAGATAATTAATTGAAGAAGAATAGCCCAGGCTAAAAAGCTAAATCCAATTATTAACATGGTATTGGATTTGATTTGATCTAGTGTTTCAGGTGTTATAAAAGATGATCCTTTTGCTCCTTTTATTAGAATAAAATAGGTGATAGCTGTTATACCTATTGACCCCCAAATTGAGCCATAGTACTTTAAATATTTATCGTAGTCAAAAGTGAAAATTATCCGGGTTAGATACTGTATTATGGTTCCGACAGTAAATGCCACAACAATAGACAGCAAAATTCCTGCAATAATGGCAAGTGCTTTTGCGGAGTTGATATATTCACTTAACTCGCCTCCGGCATCATAAATTTTTACCAAAGAAACAGCAACTGCGGCACCTAAGAGTTCAAATACAATGGATACTGTAGTTGAAGTGGGCATTCCAAATGTATTGAATAAGTCCAGCAAAATAACATCAGCCAGCATTACAGCTACGAAAATTATCATTATCTCAGAGAAGAAGAATTGATCAGGGAAGAAAATTCCTTTCCTGGCCACTTCCATCATGCCACTCGAGAATGTTGCTCCCACTAGTATTCCCAGACTAGCCAGGATCATAATTACATATCGTGGGGCAGCTTTGGATCCAATAGCAGAGTTCAAAAAGTTTACAGCATCATTGCTTACACCAACTATCAAGTCTGAAAATGCTAATGCAAAAAGAACAATGACTAAGATTAAGTAAATATCCATGTATAGTAGATTAAATAAAAACTATGCAATTATAGGTTAAAGGGTATCATACCAAAAATAGCAAGATGTTAAGATTTTGTTAACAATTTCGTTAAAGAATTATCGTAGACATTATTCTAGTTAAAAATTGATTATAGTTTTAATTCAAAATAAAACTAGTAAACGCTGACAATCAGGATGTTAACAAATTGTTAGTTCGATATTAATAATTAGCAATAAAAAAAGTCACCTTGTAATATAGAAATTCAGATTTGGAATTATTTACTGATCAGAGGCAAACCACTCACAATAGGCAGTGGCTGTCTCATGCAGTACCAAATGATGTAGCTCAACACCTTCCGGGAGAGTATTGACAAGTTTGTCAGCAAAATCAACGATAAGATTTTCGCAGGTTGGCTGATAGTCAACGTATATAAGTCTTTCAAAGCTATTTTCAAGTGCTTCAAACAGCGTTGCCGGATATTCTTTTTGAATAATTAGGGAATGGTCGAATTGGTCTACTATCTGTTGGTTAACAATTTCTTTCAGGTCTCCAAAATCGATTAGCAGTCCATCTTTCGGATGCCCTTTTTCATTAAAGGGTGTGCCAATAACAGTTACATCTAGTTTATAGGAGTGTCCATGAATGTTTCTACACTTGCCATCATAGTTTAGCAAAGCGTGTGAACCTTCGAAATTAAATGATTTAGTTAACCTTATTCTTGCCATAGTGCAAAAGAACGAAACTGGTCGTAGTTTCCAAACTACGACCAGTTATTAATAATCTACAAATTATGCTTTTGTACAAAATCAGTCAATACACCATCCAGTGTTGGTTCACCGATTTCCTGCAGGTCATAATAAACACGTGTATAAGGTTTCTTAATATTAATTTCACGACTCAGATCAATTGGAGTTCCAATAACAACCGCATCACAATCTGTATTGTTAATAGTTGTCTCGAGATCATTGAGTTGTTCTGAGCTATAACCCATGGCAGGAAGAAGGACGCCAATTCCCGGGTAAATATTAAATGTTTCTGATAGTTTACCTGTTGTGAAAGGACGTGGGTCAACCAATTCTCCTGCACCATATTTTTTTGCAGCTACTGTGCCTGCGCCTAACTTCATCTCACCATGCGTAAGGGTAGGGCCATCTTCTACAACAAGAACCCGTTTATTCCTGATAATTGATGGATCATCTACTTTAATAGGTGAGGCTCCATCGATAACAATAGCACCAGGATTGACTTTTTCAATATTGTCTCTCACTATTTGAATGCCCTCCGGTGATGCTGAATCCATTTTATTGATTACAATGACATCAGATATTCGCATATTAACTTCACCGGGATAATAAGAGAGTTCATGCCCGGGCCTGTGTGGATCGGCAACTGTAATAGTGAGGTCTGATTTGTAGAATGAGAAATCATTATTACCTCCATCCCAAAGAATTACATCACAGCCATCAGGATCTTGCTCTGCAGCTCTTAAAATGGCTTCATAATCAACACCTGCGTAAATCACATTACCTCTCACAACATGTGGTTCATATTCTTCCATTTCCTCAATAGTACATTCATGTTTTGCCAGATCTTCAACTTTAGCGAATCTCTGTACCTTTTGTGCTACCAGGTTGCCATAAGGCATAGGATGTCGAATAGCTATTACCTTGAGGCCTTTATCTAGCATGTACTCGATTACTTTTCTTGAGGTTTGCGACTTGCCGCAGCCTGTTCTGGTTGCCACAACAGATATTACAGGTTTGTTGCTCTTTATCATCGTATCACCAGGTCCGAGAAGAACAAAATTGGCTCCTGTAGCATTGACCCTGGCGCTGATGTTCATCACTTTGTTATAAGAAAGATCGCTATATGAAAATACGCAGTCATTAACATTGTGATCAGCGATTAATTGTTCCAGATTGTCTTCACTATAAATTGGGATACCGTCAGGATATAGGTCTCCAGCCAATTCTGCGGGGTACTTTCTTCCGTCTATGTCAGGGATTTGTGTGGCAGTAAATGCCACTACATTATAATCAGTATTACCACGATAAAAGGTGTTGAAATTATGGAAGTCCCGTCCGGCTGCTCCCATTATAATAACGTTTTTCATATGCAATTTTTATTTAAAATGTTAATCTTCATACATCAATCAAATATAAGATTTGTAGACTGATTTTATTGATATTATTTTGACTATAAAAGACCCAATATTAGCTAAGTTGTTTAACCTGATTATTAGTTATAAAAAATTTACATAAGTGGTTGATATCAGCTTAAATCGTCTAATTTTGCAGCCTCATTAAATGCATTCAGTGGCATATTTAGTCTACATATTAATATTGAAACCATTATCGTGGCTGCCGCTTTCGGTATTATATATTCTTTCAGATATTGCTTATGTTCTGGTTTATAAGATATTTGGTTACAGAAGGAGTGTAGTGATTGAAAACTTAACCAAATCATTTCCTGAAAAAAATAATGAGGAGATAAAAAATGTGGCTTCGGGTTTCTATCATTTTTTTACTGACATGATGGTGGAGACAGTTTGGCTCTTTACCCTTACAGAAAAAAGGATACACAAACATTTTAAAGTCAAGAATCCTGAATTGCTTGACAAATATTACGAAGCAGGGAAAAGCGTTATACTGATCCTCGGGCATTATAATAGCTGGGAAATGGTTTTATCATCGTTGAACCTGCATGTAAAACATAATGTGGCAACAATTTATATTCCACTTACCAGCAAGACATTCGATAAAGTTTTTTATAAAATGAGAACCCTGTTTGGTTCTGAAATGATAGCCAAGAAGGATTTCAGTAAGAGAATGCAAGAGGGGCACGATAACTTGAGTGCCATTATTTTTGGAGCAGATCAATCGCCCTCAATCAGCAAAAATATTTACTGGACTCAGTTTTTAAATCAGGACACAGCTGTGGCTTATGGTGTAGAAAAATATGCGAAAAAGTTCGATATGCCGGTAATCTTTACAAAGCTAACAAGGGAGAGGAGAGGTTATAACACTGCGGAATTTGTGCTGATTACTGAAAACCCTGTCGATGAACCAGCCGATAACCTTACAGAAATGCATGTGCGTATGATGGAAGATCAGATACTGAGCAATCCTCAATACTGGTTGTGGTCACATAAGCGATGGAAGAAGAAACGTGATGCTTAGGTTTTTTGCTTCTTTTTTCGAGCTGCGGGGAACAGAATGTTATTTAAGATTAACCTATAACCAGGGGAGTTAGGATGCAGGCTAAGATCTGTGGGATCTTCTCCCACAATGTGTTGGTAATCTTCCGGGTCATGCCCACCATAGAAAGTCCAGAATCCTTTTCCAAAAACCCCATGAATGTACTTCACTTCTCCTGCAGACTTTGTTTCGCCCATAATTACCACATCCGATTTAACAAGAGATTTTCGGTAGGCTGTTGTTTGTCCCATAAAACCTTTGATCACAAAATCATGGTTTTGAGTTAGCATGGTAGGGATGGGGTCCCATTTGGCTGAGAATTTAAATAACTTGAAATAGTCATTATCGTTTTTTAATCCCCGTTCTCCTGGCTGCATATCGATATTTGAGTACTCATACTCAGTAGGATTTCTTTCAAGAATAAAGTTCTTAAAGGCAAAGGTGTTTTCATAATTGAGCTTTTGCTGTGCCCTTGGGTCAGGCGGATCCCCATCGTACATCTTGTCAACAATATCAGTTCCGCTGGCGGCCAGGGCAATGTCGTAGGTATCAGTAGCAGAACACATGGCAAACAGGAATCCGCCCCCCAGCACGTAATCACGGATATGCTCAACCACTGCAAGTTTAAGTTGACTTACTTTTTCAAAACCATGCTTTCTTGCAGAAGCTTCAAATTCCTGTTGTTGCTTAATGTACCATGGGAAATTCTTGTAATTACGCCAGAATTTGCCGTATTGTCCTGTAAAGTCTTCATGATGGAGGTGTAACCAATCGTATTTGGGAAGTTCTTCACCAAGGATTTCATCATCAAAAATTACATCATAAGGGATTTCTGCATAGGTGAGCACCAATGTCACGGCATCGTCCCAGGGTTGTTTGCTTTTGGGAGAGTAAACCGCAATTTTGGGATATTTCTCCAGTTTCATTACATCCATATTGGAGGATGGACTGGCAATTTCACTCACAATCTGGTTATAAGTTGCATCAGATATCACCTGATAAGTAATTCCTCTTATTATCAACTCGTTTTCGAATTTAACATAGTGCCGAAAGGCAAAACTCCCTCCTTCATAATTCAGCATCCAGTCTACTTCTACGTTGTTTTGCAGGACCCAGAAAGCAATACCATAGGCTTTAAGATGATTGGCCTGCCTCTCATCCATAGGGATATACAGATAACTTGCATACATCTTTGAAGAGGCTGCTAATGCTACCGTTAATAATATAATTAAGAATTTTCGTAACATTTATCTGTAAAAATCAACTTATATAGTAACGTAAACGTATAAACAATGTTAAACAATAAAGAAGAAAATCATGATTTTAATGATTGTGCCGGATTGGGACAATGGTTTTCGGTAATTTGCTTAAAATTGTACTAGAATAACAACATGAATTTAGGTCTAAATATAAAGGAAGGGTTATCAGCTATTCAGGCTAACTTGTTAAGGAGTATTCTTACAGCCATGATTGTCGCTATTGGAATCACTTCATTGGTAGGGATATTAACTGCAATTGATGGAATCAGGGCATCAGTAAGCTCAAGTTTTTCATCATTGGGAGCCAATTCTTTTAACGTTGAAGTTAAACGATCACATGGCAGGAGGCAAGGACGAGTGGAAAAAAGATATCCGCCTATCACTTATAAACAAGCGACTTTATTTGCTGAAAAATATACACTGCCGGCAACAGTAAGTGTATCTACTTTTATCACCAGCATTGCCGAGGTAAAAAGGTTGTCTAAAAAGACCAATCCCAATGTATCTGTGGTAGCAGGTAATGAACACTATTTATATCAGGAAGGACTAGAGATTGAGACAGGAAGAAATTTCAGTAGCCTGGAAGACAGGTATGGGTCTAATGTGGCAATTATTGGTCCTGAAATTAAGAAAGCATTATTTGAGGACAATGAAAATCCACTGGAAGGCGAAATTAGTGTATGGAATACAAGATATAAGGTAGTTGCTGTTTTAAGTAAAAAAGGCGCGATGGATGGTGGTAGCCCTGATAATAGAGTGATTATACCATTACAAAGTGGGAGGGCCCTTGCTGCCGGTCGTAATCTGCGATTTACTATTGATGTGCTTGTTGATAACGCTGTTAATATGGATATGGCCATGGGTGAAGCTACAGGGGTAATGCGTATGGTTCGTCATGACAGGATGGGAGAAGAGTCTTTTGAAGTAAAACGAAGTGAGACTGTAGCAGAAGCATTGGAGGAAATAACAGGTTATTTAAGAATAGGTGGTCTTGGGATAGGTTTTATTACATTACTGGGAGCTTCTATAGGTTTGATGAATATAATGATGGTATCGGTTACTGAACGTACTCGTGAAATAGGTATTCGTAAAGCATTAGGAGCTACGCCCAAGGTGATAAGACAGCAGTTTATTATTGAAGCTATTGTGGTATGTCAGTTAGGAGGATTATTAGGTATTGCTTTGGGTATAGGAGTTGGTAATCTTGTTACCAATATTATTGATGAAAATGTGCAGTTTATTGTGCCCTGGCTTTGGATTATACTAGCATTTATGCTCGGTGTGATTGTTGGTTTGGGATCAGGATATTACCCGGCATGGAAAGCTTCTAAGTTGGATCCAATTGAGTCGTTACACTTTGAGTAAAATACTTTTATGTTTAAAAGGATAGTATTATATAGTTTATTTGCCGTTCTCTCTACTTCAATCTTTGCACAAGAATTAACAATTGAAGGGGTTTACCGTGGCAGGGATATTTATATTCAAAATCCATATGTAAATGTAGAAGGAGGTACTTTTTGTATAAACTCTATTAGTATAAATGGAGAAAAGAAAATTGAAGATCCAACTACATCGGCTGTTAAGGTAAGTTTATCTCATTTAACAATTGACGCTCCCGTTTCCATTGTAATTAGACATAGCAGTTTATGCACTCCTAAGATTTTAAACCCGGAGGTGCTGAACACAGGCTCTTCATTTCAATATATTCAAGTTACCACAGACGATTCCTCTATCAGTTGGGTAACAACAGGAGAAATGCCCGGTGACGGTAAGTATTTTATTGAAAAGTTAAAACTAGATGGATGGCAGGTTGTTTCTGTGGTTCCCGGCAAGGGTAATTTAGACAACAACCAATATAGCATAGGAGTAGAGCATTATGCTGGAGATAATCGATTACGAATAAGATATGTCCTTGGTATGCAGGAAGTCACTTCTGATGAGATTGATTTTTATTCTGACATGGATCCCATTTTTATTTATCCAGAAGGGGATGTCTATGATATGATTTCCCTTACAAGGCCTACTGATTATGTTATCAAGGATTTTGATGGTAACCTGTTAATGAAAGGAGAAGGGCAGGATATTAATGTAGAGCAGTTACCTTACGGTGAATTTATTATCATAATAGAAAACCGGGAAGAAAACTTCTTCCGTCCTGAGCCTGAAATTATAATCAGGCCCAAGAAAAAAAGTAAAAGGAAAAAGCGCAACTAATATTTGATAGAACTACTTATACTTTCCCGAAATGTGGTAAAGCATAAACAAGTTCGTAAATCTTATTTGGTGAAATACTTAAGTTATCTCTTAATTCATTAATTATCTTATCAATTGATGTCTTAGCAAAACCCAGTCTAAGCCCTATGTCTTCACATAAAATTACTTCGCTAGGTAATATATTACCATCGGCCAGCATCAATGCAAGGCAGTCTGTCATGTAATCTACTACTTTGGGGTATGATAATGCACCTAATGTTCCAATTGGCTCAGGGTTGTCAATAAGCTTTTCACACTCTACTCTCGAAATGCCATTTTTATCACATACACTGTGAATAAAAGACCTTTCTACATTAGCAAAATCACCATCAATCGATGCCAACCGTATCAAGATGCTTATTTTCTTTTTAAAAATAGGATCCATTTGTGCTACTTCAATCATAAAATTAATAATTCTCGTTGGTTAATACTTTTCAATCATACTATATTTGCACTCCGTTTTTCAGCAACAATGCTGATGAAATGGCGAGGTAGCTCAGTTGGTTAGAGCGCAGGATTCATAACCCTGAGGTCACGGGTTCAACTCCCGTCCTCGCTACAAGGTCCTATCAGTCGTTTACTGGTAGGACCTTTTTTGTATTATATTAATACATACAGATAACGGGAGGTAACCCATTATTGTATATTTTTTATACGAGACCGCTGTTTTTTCTCTTTTATGCCGTGAGATTATGAATAATTTGATAATATATTGAAATTTTCGTATTGTAGAATTTCAATTTACTATTAATATGTAGAATAACGGTAACTAAAAATGCAATTGTGCTTATACCGGCTATCTTATTAATTAAATAAATATTAATAGGGCATCAGATTAACTATAAGACTATTATTTAAATGGTGATCCATTTTTTTCACTATTGGTTAACTTTATAGAAACTATTTAATGGTATGTCTAATTTCACAGAAACATCTCAAAGCCAGAATTCCTGGCAAGATTTAAATACAAGTAAAAGGATATTAATGGGGCCCGGCCCCAGTGATGTAAATTCACGGGTATTAAATGCTATGGCAACTTCGATGATTGGCCATTTAGATCCTGAGTTTCTTCAGGTCATGGACGAAATTAAAGAGATGGCCAGGAGAACATTTCTTACAGAAAATGAGCTCACCTTTATAGTATCAGCACCAGGTAGTGCCGGTATGGAAACAACGCTTGTAAACCTTCTTGAGCCGGGAGATGAAGCTGTTATTTGCATCAATGGTGTTTTTGGAACCAGAATGGCAGAAATTGCTGAAAGATGTGGAGCTAAAGTCGCCAGAGTTGAAGCCCCCTGGGGTGAACCGATAAATCCAGAGGATGTCAAAAAGGCAATAGGTGGTTCACAACCAAAATTGGTGTCTGTTGTACACGCAGAAACTTCTACAGGCGTGCTACAGCCTTTGCAGGAAATAAGTGATATTGCTCATAATGCAGGAGCCCTCTTTGTTGTAGATGCCGTTACCTCATTGGCTGGCACAGAGCTTCGTGTGGATGATTGGGGGATAGACGCTATCTATTCAGGTACTCAAAAATGTATCAGCGCACCTCCGGGCTTATCACCGGTATCATTCAGTGATAAGGCTGTTAATGTTATTAATAATCGTAAAACTAAGATTCAAAGCTGGTTTTTGGATGTTTCGCTTGTTAATAGCTATTGGAGCGGGGCTAAACGTGCTT
>JBDLIU010000129.1:0-12238 GCA_039714715.1 Bacteroidota bacterium | reverse complement strand
TGAGAAGGTGGCTCGTCTTCACCTTAAGAAAATTGGGGTTGAATTAGATGTTTTAAATCAGAAACAAGCTGATTATATCAATGTTCCGGTTGAAGGGCCATTTAAGGTAGATTATTATAGGTATTAAAAAAATCAGATAAATCTGAATGAAAAGTCATCTGCTAATTAGCGGATGACTTTTTTTATTCTAAAGATGTTCCACAAAACTTACAATAGTTTGCTTCAGGGTCAGCGATAGTGGCTCCGCACCCATCACAATTTTGTTTTTCAACATTGGGATCAGGCAAATTCCCGGCCTTAGCCATTTCAGCTGTAACAATACCCGTTGGTACTGCAATTATTCCATAACCCATAATCATAATGATTGAAGCTAGTGTTTGCCCCAGCACAGTTGCAGGTGCTATGTCTCCATAACCAACTGTTGTAAGGGTAACTATGGCCCAGTAGATTGATGCAGGTATGCTGGTGAATCCATTCTTAGCACCCTCAACAAGATACATTACCGTACCCATTACAACAACAATAATGAATACCGCAACCAGGAATACAGTAATTTTAGCCCGGCTTGCTTTCAGAGCTCTGCTTAATTGAGATTCTTCTCCAATAAACCTTGCTAATTTTAATATTCTGAAGACCCTCATCAATCTAAAACTCCTTAATATGATCAGGGCATGCATACCTGTAAATAATAATGCGAGGTAAGCGGGTAGAGTAGAGAGTAAATCTATAATACCGAAAAAGCTGAAAATATACTTACGCTTCTTTTCTGTTATAAATATTCGTAGGGCATACTCGGCTGTAAACAATATTGTAAAGGTCCATTCAGCATAAAGAAACAGATCAGCATATTTGGCAGAATATTGTTCAACACTCTCAAGCATAACCACGCTAACACTTAAAAGAATTGTTACGAGCAATCCTACATCGAAAGCTTTTCCTAATGGGGTATCAGTACGGAAAATAATTATGTAGAGCTTCCGCTTAAGGCTTTTTTTCATAAGAATAGGTTACTTTGTTTCAGGGATTAAAGTTAATACAGATATCTTATTTTCTTCAATCTCAGATTCATTCATTAGTTGTGGTCTGAATTCAACATCAATATACATTTGTGCCTGATCATCATAGTGTTTACTTAAAAAGTGACCGGATTGACCGGTAGGATTAATACTCATGGCATCATCCATGTTACCCAGATCGATAATTGTTCGCTGCGAAGGACCATCTTTAATCGGGAAATAGCCGATTGTATCAAGATGGAATGACAGGTCGTTTAATACCTCTTTTCCTCCAATAGTGGGGTATGGCCCTACATTAAAATACTTCTTCAATAAATCAACTTCTCCTAACGGATGTCTATGGGTTAGGGTATGAACTTTTTCCCAGTGCCAGTCATCAGGATTATCAGAATTATAGATTTTTAACAGAGTTTCAAGTGCAGATTCAACTCCTTTTAATACAATCATCTGCCTTGTTTCTTCTGTTTCGGTACTCACATCATCCCACCATATTGAACTATCATTACTGATGAAATGCAGGTAGCTTCTAAGCATTATTTCAGAATTTGCCAATATTTTGAAATCCTCATATCCTAGTTCATCTGCCATAGCATGGTAGAGCGTCCAGGAAAGCAGATTATAATAAATGGTTGGCTCAATCATAGATAGTTGGTGATCACCATCCCAATTTGCCAGGATATTTGCCAGTTTCTTTACTTCCTCATCATCGCTTTGACTTAGAACAGTGGCCAACTCTTTAGCAACTAAAGGTGAAATAGGAGATATTACATCACCCGATAATTCCCTAAACTCCTCTGCAGTCCAGTTATTCCTTTTCCTAAGCTCATCTTCTATTCTGGAAGCCCTGTCGATTGGCCTGTAGTAACCGGGATAAAGGACTCCATTTATAGTGTCAGGCTGATTATTGGCTGAATATACATAGTTCCAGGGCGGGTTTTCTGCCTGAGGATTAGACTTGAAATCGTAGTAACCAAGGATATCATCTCTACCTGAACTACCATCCAGTAATAACTTTGAATTCACATGATCAGGTCTGATAGGCAATCTTGCACATGCCCACCATGCAATATTATTATCAGCATCTGCATACATTAGATTGAGGCCCGGTGCCTGTATTAGAGAAGCGGCTTTACGAGCTTCTGATATACTGGCACATTTACCCAAGCTAAAAATAGGTTCGAATAAATCCTTATCTGCATTCAGGTACTCCCACCAAACTGAGACCGGATGCGTAAAAATGCTATCTTTTAATAGTACATCATTAATGATTGGACCATGATCAGAACTGCGTATATCGATTTCAAGAGGATCTTCACCTTTTATGTTAATTGTTTCCTTTCTGCTTTCCAATCCCAGCCATTTATCAACTCGCCAAATTTGATCTTGATTATCAGGGTTTGCTTTCTCCTGGTACAAATCAACATCATCATTTTCAAACATTGTTAAACCCCAGGTTGCAAACCTGTTGTGACCAAGAACAGCAAATGGAAAACCTGCCAGGTAGTGTCCGTAAAGTGAAAATTCCGGATATTCCATGTGAGCTTCGAACCATACGGAAGGCTGGGAGTAAGCAATGTGTGTATCATTCTCAAAAAGAGCATTCCCTGATGCAGATTTTTCAGGACCAACAATCCAACTGTTACTGCCTTTTAACAATGGTATTGGAATTTTATTTATAATTTGCGCTAACCTGGTTAGTTCAGCAGATTCAGCTTTAATGTATGATTTAATAAATGTTGAATCATATATTGAATGCAATCCAATATCATCTAAGTAAGCGCTATCAAGTTTAACCGAAATTTTTGAAGCAAGAGGATCTACCCTTAATCCATCAGCAAATCCAAAAGACATATAGCCGGCAGCATTGTAGGCATCTGTTATTGAAAATTCTCTTTTGGGAATCCCAATTACTGTAAACTCAATAGGGGTTGGCCCGTCTTGTACAAAAGCATTTATACCTCTGAAATAGGATGTTGCTGCTTCTTTATAGTCATTGTCATGCTTGTTGAATGCAGCAGTGAATTCTTCAGATTTCTTAGCAATACCAAGTGTACGGAATAATTTGTCAACTTCAACAAAATCAGGTCCAAGGATCTCAGATAATGTGCCTGTGGCTACCCTGCTAACCATTTCCATCTGGAACAAGCGCTCCTGTGCCTGGAGATAACCCAATGCAAAATAGGCATCAGGTTCATTGGATGCATAAATATGAGGGATACCATATTGATCATATTTTACAGTTACGGGATTTTGCAACCCCTGGACTTTTAATTCTCCTTCATAAATTGGTTTGGTAGAGGTGAGATACCAATAGCCAAATACAGACAGACTTAATATAACAACAAGAATTATTAAGATCGCTTTTTTCATGGGGTTGATTAAGTTAGTAGGCTTCGAGCGTTTAAAAATTTAATTAATCCCCGAAATTAATCTTTTTTAAACAAAAAAGAAGGAGAGCGTTTCCCTCCTTCTTTTGTATATATAAACCTAAACTAAAAAGCCGTATTATTTATTTTTCATTCAATTCGTTAAATTGAAAGTCGTTCCTACTTAAGGACATATATTTTCTTGTTGCCAATATCTGTTATAAAATCGCTCTTGTTAATTAACCGATTTAACTCCTTGTCACAATCCAGTACTTTCTTACAATTGGCATCAGAATATATTAAATCGAAATCTTGAGTGTAGACCTCCACCTTTAGTAACTCTATTTTCAGATCATTATCCAGGCTATAATAGGAGAGGAGATCGTTTATGTCCTCCTCAGAAAGCATATACGAAATAAAAGAAGTTGTTGGTGAAGTGTTTGCAGATGCATTAATCGATGGTATAGTAATTAATGCAAGCAAAACTATAATACCCAGAAGCAGGCTCTTGAATGTTCTATTTGCAGTTTTCATGTTGTTAATATTTTGAGTTCTTGACCACCCAACTAATCCCAATACTCGTGCCAAAAAATGTAAAGCGCAGTAAATCAGCCAATTAAAGCAGAGCATCCTTGTTTTATAAGTATTAAATAGTTCGATTATGAACACTTGTCGAACGTTGTTGTACATCAAATTGAATATTTGATAACACATGAAAATCTTAACTTCTCAAATAAAATGTTCTTTGTTTTAGCACATTAATCCATGACATTCGCAAAACATATAACGCCCCGATTTGGTTAATCAAACATTTAGCCGAATTTAATAGGTTGATTTTCTGCATTTTGTGAAGCGTTAGCCTTTTAGGCGAAAATTCGTATGAATTTTTCGGGTTAATTAAGTTAGTTTTGTGCCACTTAAATTTGATTTTTTAATTCACTAAATAATATTGACAGATGAGTGTATTGGTTAATAAAGATTCAAAAATTGTAGTACAAGGTTTTACAGGGTCTGAAGGAACTTTCCATGCTGAACAGATGATAGCATATGGTACAAATGTGGTAGGTGGAGTAACACCTGGAAAAGGAGGACAAACTCATCTGGACAGGCCGGTTTTTAATACAGTTGCAGACGCAGTAAAAGAAAAAGGAGCAAATGTTTCAATAATTTTTGTGCCCCCTGCATTCGCTGCAGATGCAATGATGGAAGCTGCCGATGCCGGGATTAAAGTTATTGTTGCTATTACAGAAGGTATTCCTACGAAGGATATGGTAATGGTAAAAGAGTATATTAAGAATTTTGATGTAAGACTTGTTGGACCTAATTGCCCTGGTGTTATAACTTCGGAAGAAGCGAAAGTTGGTATTATGCCAGGTTTTGTTTTCAAGAAGGGTAAAATAGGTATTGTGTCTAAATCAGGTACCTTAACTTATGAGGCAGCCGATCAGGTTGTGAAAGCCGGTCTTGGAATTTCTACTGCAATAGGAATCGGTGGGGATCCAATTATTGGGACATCTACTAAAGAGGCTGTTGAGTTATTCATGAATGATCCTGATACAGATGGGATTGTAATGATCGGTGAGATTGGTGGAAACTACGAAGCAGATGCCGCCCGCTGGATCCAGGCTCAGGGTAATCCTAAACCTGTTGTTGGATTTATTGCCGGTCAGACTGCACCTAAAGGCAAGAGGATGGGTCATGCAGGTGCCATTATTGGAGGAGCTGATGATACAGCAGCAGCTAAAATGAAGATCATGCGTGAATGTGGCCTTCATGTAGTGGAATCTCCTGCTGATATTGGAGAAACCATGGCCAAGGTATTAAGCTAAACCATAATTTCGCAATAGAATCTACTTCATAATAATAGCTAAAGGGTACGGAGTGCCCGTAATATCTATAGTACATAATCATTAACTTACGTTTAGGTGCAGGGCACCGTGATATCAATTATACACGTTCTACATCCTTAGGACTAAATAATATTACAGTGCTCCGCACCTCTGCTTATATTCTTTACTGTTTAGCTATAAATATCTTTGGTGCTCTGCACCAAGACCTAAAGCTTGTTATTGGATTATCCCATCACAAAACAGGAGTTAATCGTAAATAATCTCTACTGCTTGTATTAATAAAATCTACTTTTGTAGAAAAAATACTTTGTAGATCATATATTTCTTCTACTTTTGTAGAAAAAATAACATGAATCGAGCAAGTATAGGAGAGTTAGAGGAATTGATACTTTTATCAATAGCCTCATTAATTCCTGAGGCATATGGTTATTCAATTAAGACTTTAATTCTTAAAAAGGCAAATAGAGATATTAATTTAAGTGCTATCCATGCCTCACTTCACAGACTTGAGAAAAAAGGATTGGTACGCAGCCGGTTCGGTGAGGTTTCCAAAAAAAGAGGGGGTAAGCGCAAAAAATATTTTGATCTTACAGCCATTGGTAAAACTGCTATTCAGGAGTCAAGAGAGGTTAGAAATAGCTTCTGGTCATTAATCTCACCTTCAACCTTAAGCTAATTCCATTATGTTACCTCCAAAATGGGCTTCCAGGTTTATTGATTGGCTAACCAGAGATGGTTCACACTCCCATATTCCCGGTGATTTATACGAGGAGTATGGAGATAACTTAAAAAGGAAGGGCAATCAGAAAGCTTCTATGCTTTACATATGGACAGTTATCAGGTTAATCAGACCATTTATTTTGCGTGAAAAACTCAAATACAATAACAATAAAAAAAATACAAACATGTTACCCAACTATTGGTTAGTTGCTAAAAGATTTATTCTTAAAAATCAGCTTTACTCAGGTATTAAAATTATTGGATTGGCCATTGGCATTGCCAGTAGCCTGGTATTGTTGCTTTATGTTTCAAATGAAGTATCTTTTGACAGGTTTCATAAGGATGGCAATAATATTTATCGGTTATTGGTAACTACGGTAAGTCAGGAGAGAGAAATAACTTCACCGATTATTACTGCAGCCATTGCACCAACATTGAAGGAAGAAATTCCGGAAATAATTAATTATGTACGGTTTTCATCTCCTTCAAGTGGATTTCTCACAGTAGAAGATAAAAAGATCAACGTAAAAGATGTTCTTCATGCTGATTCTACAGTTTTTAATGTCTTTAGCTTTAACCTGGAAAAGGGGAATGAGCGAACCGCACTGGCATCTCCATATAGCATTGTATTAACTCCTGAGCTCGCTTATTCGTTATTCGGGGAAGATGATCCCATTGGTAAACAGGTTTTGCTCAATGGAGAAATGCCCCTTCTGGTTTCAGGTGTTGTTGAGAAAGCCCCGACAAATTCGCAGATTCAGTATTCTTGTCTTATTTCTTTTTCAACGCTCAGCAAAGAGGGGTACCACCTTGGCTGGAATGGAGGGTGGAACTATTTCGAGTATATACAACTCACTCCGGGAGCAGATGTTGAATTACTTAAGTCTAAATTCCCACCAATAGCAGATAAGTATATTAATAATATGCTTAAGCAATACCAGGTAAGGTTGGAACTATACATACAGCCATTGTTCGATGTTCATCTACATTCCGAATTCGCAGAAGGAGATTGGCAAAACAAAGGAAGTATGCAGTATATCTACATCTTTGGGGCCATTGCACTGATTACTCTAATAATGGCCAGCATTAATTTTATTAATCTTACAGCATCTCAGGCACTAACACGATTAAAAGAAATTGGTGTTCGTAAGGCAATTGGAGCAACACGAAAGATGTTGATCTATCAGTTTCTCTTCGAATCATTTGTATTTACATTCCTGGCCTTTGCATTGGCAATGCTGATTATAACTGGATTTTCAAATATTATTAATGAGTTTTTGGGTTATAGAATAGAAGACATTTATCTGAGCAATGGTTGGTTGAATATTTTTGTTGCTTTAGTGATTCTTGCTGTGGCAATAGGGGCAGGGGCTTACCCGGCATTTTATTTATCGTCAATCTCTTCTCTTAACAGTTTGAAGAAACGATTAAATAAAGGGTCTTCAAATAGTAGTTTAAAAATCGAATCATTAGTAGTGTTTCAGTTTCTTGTAACAATAGCTCTGATTGCCAGTACCTGGATAATAATTAAACAACTACAATATGTTGAGAATAAAAACCTGGGGTATTCTAGAGAGAATGTTTTAACAATCAGGTTAAATAGCGGGGAGTCGTCTAAAAAGATTGAAGCATTAAAAACAGAATTGCATAATATGCCAGATGTTATTTCTGCCGGGGCATCATCAGCACTACCGGGAGGTGGGTTAACCTCTAACGGATATGTTCCGGAAGGCAAGGAACTTCCAGTAATGATAAATGTACTGGATATTGATGATGGTTATCTCAGTACAATGGACATGGATGTTGTGAATGGCAGAAATTTTGATCAGGAGATAGTTACTGATAAAACCAAATACCTCGTCAATGAAGCATTAGTAAATGAGATGGGCTGGCAAGATCCTATTGGTAAACTGATTAATCGAGGAGGGGATCATGAAGTAATTGGTGTTGTTAGGGATTTCAATTATGCTACATTACACAGCAGGATTGAACCTCTGATTTTTACGATGGCTCCATGGGATGAACAGTATAATTATCTTTCCGTTAAGGTGAAAAGTGAAAATATTGTAGAAACCATTGAGAGAGTGGAGACTGCCTGGATAACAGTGAATGAAGCGGAACCTTTCGAATTTGGTTTCCTGGATCAGGAATTTGAAAGCTTGTATTACAAAGAGCGAAGACAAGCGAAATTGCTTTTTACTTTTTCTTTGCTTGCCATTTTTATTGCCGGAATGGGATTGTTTGGGATAGTTTCGTATTCGCTCGAACAAAAAACAAAAGAAATAGGCGTAAGAAAAGTACTTGGTGCAAGTCAGATGAATCTTTTAATAGGATTATCCAGGAAGTATGTTGTCAGTATCGTTGTAGCAAGTGTTATAGCCATACCAGCAGTTTATTATCTTATGGAACAATGGCTAACATCTTTCTTCTACAGGGTAGAGATAATGCCAGCTATATATATCTTGTCAGCTCTTATTACCCTTATAGTTGCATTGTTAATCATAAACATACAAGCCACCTTTGCAATCAGGCAAGATCCGACAGAATCTTTGAGGTATGAGTAAACCTTAGATATATTATAATCTACTATCTATTTAGCATAATTAACAGCCCGCATCTCGCGGATAACAGTCACCTTGATCTGTCCCGGGTACTGCATATCTGTTTCGATTTTCTGAGAGATATCGAATGACAGTTGACTGGCTTTTTCATCAGCAACAGATTCTGCATCAACCATAACTCTTAACTCGCGGCCTGCCTGAATAGCATAACATTTTTCAACGCCATCGAATTCAAGTGCAAGGTTCTCAAGATCTTTGAGTCGTTTGATGTATGATTCCATAACCTCCCTTCTTGCGCCAGGTCGTGCTCCTGAAATAGCATCACAAGCCTGAACGATAGGGGAGATTAAGGTTGTCATTTCTATTTCATCATGGTGAGCACCAATCGCATTGCATATGGCAGGATGTTCTTTGTACTTTTTAGCCATCTCCATGCCTAAAATAGCATGAGGCTGTTCAGATTCCTCTGGCCAAACTTTACCAATATCGTGTAACAAACCGGCACGTTTAGCTTGCTTCGGATTAAGACCAATTTCGGCAGCCATAATGGCACAAAGGTTAGCTACTTCACGTGAGTGCTGTAACAGGTTCTGCCCATATGAAGACCTGAAGCGCATACGACCTACCATTTTAACCAGCTCGGGGTGGAGGCCATGAATACCAAGGTCGATAGCGGTTCTTTCACCTATTTCAACAATTTCTTCTTCGATATTCTTTCTTGTTTTAGCAACAATCTCTTCAATCCTTGCAGGATGAATTCTTCCGTCTTTGACCAGCCGATGAAGTGATAATCGTGCTATTTCTCTTCGAACCGGATCAAAGCCTGAAATAATAATAGCTTCAGGGGTGTCATCAACAATAATTTCAATTCCTGTGGCAGCTTCTATTGCTCTGATATTTCTTCCTTCACGGCCAATAATTTTTCCTTTTATCTCATCCGATTCAAGGTTAAAGATTGAAACACAATTTTCAATAGCATGTTCAGTAGCTGTTCTTTGAATTGTTTCAACAACTATTTTCTTAGCTTGCTTGGTGGCAGAAAGTTTGGCTTCCTCTACGATATCTTTAATCTGTGCCGAGGCCTTGCTTCTTGCTTCGTTTGTTAGTGTTTCGATGAGTTGCTCCCTGGCCTCATCTGCTGTGAGATTTGAGATTTTTTCAAGGATTGCCACCTTTTGCTCGTTGAACTTTTCTATCTCCTGTTTTTTTCTATTCAGGTTTTCAAGCTGAGTCGTTAATTTATCCTTGAGTTGATCAGCTTCTGCTTCTTTACGCTTGGATTGCTCAAACTGTTTTGAGAGATTTTGCTCTCGTTGCTTGATTTTATTCTCATTAGAAATTATCTGACTTTTCTTGCGGTTAGCTTCTTCTTCGAATTCAGATTTAAGTTTCAGAAACTTCTCTTTCGCTTCCAGGATTTTGGTCCTTTTTGTCTCTTCGGCATCTACTTTGGCTTCTTTCAGAAGCAGGGCAGCTTCTTCTTTAACTTTTGTTTTTTCAGCTTTATTTACTCTTGAAAAAACCAGCCTGCCAATAACCATTCCCAGTACTACTGAGACTGCACCTGTAACGATTATATATAATAAATCTGTCATGACTAGTACTATTTATATTTATACTAGCAGTACAGATGAGATTCGTGAACTTAATTTTAGATTGCTTCCGAAATAATGTGATTTAGTGATGCAAGCTTCTGCTCTATTGTGTCATCCAGTTGATGATTCTTTCCTTCCGATCTCAGTTTTTCAACTGTACTATCAAAAGCTACCATAGCCAAAAGGTCTTGTTTATCGTCAATGCCAAATTTTTCTCTGTAAACTTTAAGCCTTTCGTTAATGATCTTCCCTGCTTTTCTAATATTTTCCTCATCCTCAGGATCAACCGTCATAGGATACTCCCTGTCTGATATCTTTATCTTAATTGAAAGTTTCTCCATTAAATTTAAAGCGGTTAACTTATTTATTGGCTTAAATGAGCGATACAGCGATCAATCTCAATTACATATTCGTCAATCTTCTTTTTTAGTTCCGAAGCATCTCTTCTGTCTGCTCCAACACTACCAGCAATTTTACTAATTTTAATTTGATTTTGAAAGTTTTGTACCTGCTCGTTTCTTGAATGAAGTTGATCTTCAAGCGCAAGATTTTGATCTTTCAAATGCTGGTTTTGTGTTTTAAGATTTTTATGCTCATTGATAAGCAGGATTAATTTTCTTTCAAGGGATTGAAGTTCTGCGTGTAGTCTTTCAGTTGCCATAATTATTGTCTTATCAATGCACCAATCTCAGTCTCAAAAGTTTTAATGAGCCTGTTCATGGTTTTATCAATTATTTTATCGGTCAGTGTTTTTTTCTTGTCTTCGAGGATGAACAAAATGGAGTATGATTTTTTATCATCTCCTAAGGTTTCTCCTTCAAAAACATCAAATACATCCACTTTCTTTATCAAATATCGTTCAGTCTTTCTTACGAGGTTTAATATATCCTCATACTGAACGTTTTTGTTAATTACCAATGATAGGTCTCTTCGTACCTCCGGGAAACGTGATGCCCGTTCAACATCTATAATATCACTTGTCTGGCTTAAAAGCAAGTCCCAATTGAAATCTGCGTAATAAATTTCTTGTTTTACACCAATTTCCCTGTTAATGGAAAAATTAATCTTACCAAACTCAACCAGTAACTTATTATTTGATTCGACTTTGAGTCCATACTGGAACACCTGGTTATCAGTTGGAGATGTGGTAATGTCAGTAATATTCATTTTGGACAGGATATTATTTACAGCGCCTGACAGATCGGTAAAGCTAACTTCCTTTTTATTACTTAACCAATTGTCTCCTTCTGCTAAACCTGTAATCCATAATCCCAGGTGCATTTCTTCGGTGTACTTTTCTTTGTTGATTTTATACTGCTTGCCAAACTCGAAGAACTTCATATTCCTCTGTCTTCGGTTGATATTGTAAGTCAGTATTTCAAGACCAGTGAACACGAGGCTTTGTCGCAATACACCCAGATCTTCACTTAGCTTATTCAGAATTTCAACATTGTTGGCACTGTCAATACTATCTACCATATCAGCATATTCCGGTTTGGTGAGAGAATTAGTCATAATCTCGAAATAACCATTATCAACCAGGTAAGAGCTGATTTTATGTTGCTGACGATTGGGATCAGTCTCCGGGTGTTCTGCTAAAAAGCTTGATCCTACTGTTTCAGGTAGCTCAACATTATCAAACCCATGAATTCTCAGTATTTCTTCAATAATATCAGCTTCTCTTTGAACATCTACCCTGTAAGGAGGAACAATCGCGGTGAATGAATCGGCCGTTTCACCCTCAACCTTAATATCAAGATCGGTTAGAATTTGTCTGATCTTGTCATCAGGCAGTTGTATGCCTATTAATCTTGAGATATTATTTTTATTGATGGGTATGACAAAGTCATCGATTGGATTTGGATAAACATCTACAATTTCTGAAGAAATCTCTCCACCGGCTAATTCTTTAAAGAGCAGGGCAGCTCTTTTAAGGGCATAGATAGTAAGGTTTGGGTCAGTTCCTCTTTCAAACCTGAAAGAAGCATCAGTCTTTATTTGATGGTGTTGAGCTGTTTTCCTGATATAATCTGGCGAGAAATAGGCTGATTCAAGGAATATATCTGTAGTGGTATCGGATACGCCTGACTCAATGCCACCAAGTACACCGGCAATACACATTCCTTCCGA
>JBDLIU010000128.1:0-12240 GCA_039714715.1 Bacteroidota bacterium | reverse complement strand
TGTAATCCTGGCTGAGCCTCCCATATTCTGTCCACCCATTACCTGTACACCAGCAACCTTACCTGTTAAGGAATTAACAATGTTGCTTTCTTTTGCTCTAGCTATATCTTCTCCACTCACTTCCTGCACAGCATACCCCAATGAAGCTTCTGTTCTCTCAATTCCCATTGCTGTTACCACAACCTCCTCAAGAGCCTGGGCATCAGATTTTAAAGTAACATTAATTACTGATTGACTCCCAACTACAATCGTCTGAGCAGTATAACCAATAAAAGAATACGCAAGAGATGCGCCCTCTGGTACCGAAACTTTGTAATTTCCATCAAGATCTGTAGCTGTTCCTGTGGATGTCCCCACAACAACCACATTAACACCGGGAATAGGCATACCATCATCTGCATCGGTAACCGTACCCGTAACTGTTCTCTCCTGTGCAGTTGCTAATCCACTCATCAGCAGCAACAAAGACAAAACATAATACTGTAAAGTTGTTTTCATATTACTTGGTTTAATTTTTAAAGCTATAAATGTAGTAATTAATTATCCAAATAATAAAAACAAAAAAATATGAATTATTGCTAAAAATTTACAAGACTATAGGTAATAGGTGGTTTTTATGCGGTTTTTTGCGGTTTTATGTGAAATTTCGCGACAATTATCAATTTATTTATATGAATTATAAATAAACTGCAAGTAAAATTAATCATAAAAAAACGCACTTACGTTTTAGTGCGTTTTTCAATATTGTATTATGTTGGTCTAATTCTCTTCTTCAGTCTCGTCCTTTTTCTTTGATTCGTCTTCCGATTTTTTCGTCACCAATTCACCATCTTTTAATCGCTTGGATACAACGATAAAAGGTCCGGTAATAACCTCTGCAGAATCTGACAGGTCATTGGTTATTTCGATGTTTTCAAAGTCACTTATCCCTGTTTCTACCTGGAATATTTTGGCAACACCATTATCATTCAAGAATATAACTTCTACTTTCTCTTCTTCTTCCGTACCTTTTGAATCATTTCCAGATTTAACTTTCTTTTCACCATCGCCATCAGATTCCAAACTATCAGCCTCCTCAACAGGAATTTCTGATAATGGACGCATGGTAACGGCAGATAATGATACAGCCAGCACATCATTCTTAGTCTCTGTAATAATCTCTACACTGGCCGTCATGCCCGGCTTAAATGGGTGTTTATAACCTTCACTTTGTAATTCTGCAATTGAGGTTTGTAGTATTCTAATACGTACTTCAAATTCGGTAACTGCATCAGCAGACACCCTGTCTTTAGCAGTACTGGCAATCTGAGTAACCACACCATTAAATTTCTTTTCCATATGGGTATAGGCATCAACATCAATGATTGCTGTATCACCCATTTCGATCCTGATGATATCATTCTCATTCACATCGACTCTTACCTCCATTTTATTAAGGTCGGCAATTCGCATCATCTCTGTACCGGCAAACTGCGATGTTCCTACTACCCTCTCTCCTTGCTCAACACTCAATTTCGATACTGTGCCACTAATTGGTGCATAAACGGTTGTCTTCCTTAAATTTTCCTTGGCATCATCAAGTGAAGCCTGGCTACTTTTAACACTATACCTGGCTGCTTCAACCGAAGCTCTGGCCGATTCTAAATCATTATTGGCAACTCGGTAAGACTGCTGGGCAACTTCCCACTCAGATTCAGAAATTACATTTTGCTCATACAATTTCTTGTTTCGGTCAAGTTCAGCTTTAGCCCTGTCATAAGTCGCCTGCGATCTCCCCGAATTTGCTCTTGCAGAAGCTAAGTTCGCCTTTTGGGTATTTAAGGCAGCTTCTCTCTGCTGCACAAATGACTCATAATTGTCTGGTCTTATTTTAACCAATAACTGACCTTCAACAATAGAATCACCCTCCTCGACACTCAACTGTATAATCTCTCCTGCTACATCGGGGCTCAACCTTACTTCTGTTACAGGTTGAATCATTCCTGAGGCACTTATTTTTTCAACAATCGTTATTCTATCCGGATTAGCGACTTCTACTTCTGTTTCTTTCTTTTTTGTTTTCTGAACTACAACCGCTACTATAATCAGCACCACAAAAACAGCGAGAAGAATCCATATTACCTTATTTGATTTTTTTTTCCTGGTCTTAGCCATATCGTAATTTATTTTGAGTTTTGTTAAAAGTCTATAGTTTTACCCTGGTAAAAATCCAACACTTTCAGTTTGAAAATATAATTATATTTTGCTCGTAAAAGGTCTGATTTTGCCTGAAAAAGATTATTCTCAGCCAGCTCATATTCAGTTGCATTTACTGCCCCATTCTCAAACCTCTGCTTCATTGCTCTAAATGCTTCCTCCTGGGCTTCAACTCTCTTCAATGAACTTTGAAAAGCCTTTCCTGAGCTATATACATCATTATAAGCCATTTCAATTGTTTGTCTAAGAGTCTGACGTGTCTGTTCCGCTAATATTTCAGCCTGACTTTGAGCTATTTTAGCCCGCTGTACACCAGCATTCACCTGCAAATTATTAAATATCGGAATAGAAATGCCTATTCCAACTGACTGACCAAAGTTATCTTCCAACTGCCGACCAGTAGATAATGGAATGCTAACAATCTCATCAGTTGGCATAACAACAATATCTCCACTAGTCTGAACATACCCAATAGGAGTTTCCAGAATGTTACCAGTAGTTTCATATCGACCTCTTTCTGCTGCAATAGAAGAATAATTCGTATTCAAACCAGCACCTAACGTTACTCTGGGATAGTAACTACTTTGTGCAACTTTTACACCCAGAATTGAACTTTCAATATTTTTGTCGGCTCCTTTGATTTCAGGCATGGTTGCCTCGGCTATTTCATACACCTTATCCGGATTAAGGTCTGCCAAATCTGCTTCACTAAGCTCTATTTCAGGAATCTCAATTTCCAGATGCTCAGAAGCAGGTATCTGCATCACCTGTTTTAGTTGTAAATACGAAAGGTTAACTGCATTTTCCGTATTAATTACGTTAAGCTCGCCTGAGGCTGCCTGTGCCTGCATTTCCAGCAAGGCTGACCTGGGCAATGATCCTGCCTCTACCTGTTTGCTTGTTCGCTCAAGTTGATGAGTAGTAGACTCCAACTGTGATTTTGCATTTTCAAATAACTCCTTATTAAAAATCACATTAGTGTAATAAGTAACTATCAATAATGTTATATCATTTCTGGATTTTTCCAATGAATATTGTCCAACCATCAAATCAGCATTTGACTGTTTAACTGTATTGATATTTCTTAGACCACTGAACAATATCCAGTTGAGTGATAAACTGGCAAAGCCATTATCCTGCTCCAGTTGAGTAACTGTATTTGTTCCGGGGTTGATAGACCTACCCCAGTTTCTGCCGTATTGACCACTGGCATTTAGTGAAGGAAGATAATTCATTTTAGCTTGCTTCGAGTTCACATCATAAATACCAAGCGTAAGTTCCTGGTTCTGGATGGTGAGGTTATTCTCCAATGCATAATTTACACATTCCTGCAATGTCCATATTTGAGCCCCAGGCTGCGCATAGGCTAAAAAATAGGTGCTAAAAGTAAAGAGTAAAATCAGTGTTGTTGTTATTCGAGTTTTTGAGTTCATATCATTTTCGGCAAGTAAATTATATCTTTTACGAAACTAAGACTGGTTAAATAATTTAAAGTTACATCGTTCACATCACTATCCATTTCAATTACCTGACAAGCCAAATCATTCTTACCCTTCCGCGAAACAGTCATAGTGGCAATATTGCATTCAGCCTGCGATAAAACATTAGCCATAAAGGCAATGCTTCCTTTAATATCTAGTGCTCTAATAATTAAGGTATATAGTGCAGTTGAAAAACGAGCACTAAAACCATCAACATCTACAATCTGAATCGAACCGCCACCCAGGCTCTCTCCAATAACACTCATTTTCTTATTGGATGACTCCATTTTTACAGCAATTGTATTCGGGTGCATAGTTGATGAGTTACCAACAGATTTAAAACGTATCTTAAGATTATTTGTTTCAGCTATTTCAAGAGCGGTCTTAATTCGCTTATCATCGGTCTTAAAATCCAATAATCCGGCCACAATTGCCCTGTCACTTCCATGACCTTCATAGGTTCTGGCAAAAGAGTTATAAAAAGTTATGGTTGCCTTTTCAGGCTGCTCTCCAAATAACTTACGAGCGGCATTACCAATTCTAACCACACCAGCCGTATGAGAACTGCTGGGCCCTATCATAACCGGTCCTATCATATTAAAAACTGAGCTTTTACCCCCCATAGTATCTGATGAATTCAAGGTCCAAAATAGTACAGAATATTCATAAAATCATCCAAATTCTACACTAATGGTGAAAATTGCTTTTTAATGAATCTAAACTGCAATATCTGCCTTAATATGTGGGTGAGGATCATAATCTACCAGTTTAAAATCTTCGAATTTAAAGGAAAAAATGTCCTTAACCTCTGGATTGAGCTTCATCTTAGGAAGAGATCTGAAATCTCTGGATAATTGAAGATTTGCCTGTTCCAGGTGGTTTGTATATAAATGAGCATCACCCAGCGTATGCACAAACTCTCCTGGTTCTAAATCACTAACCTGGGCCATCATCATCACAAGCAATGCATAAGAAGCAATATTGAAAGGCACTCCAAGAAATACATCAGCCGATCTTTGATATAATTGACAAGAAAGTTTGCCATCTGCCACGTAAAATTGGAAGAATGCATGACACGGTGGCAAAGCCATATTTTTAATTTCACCTACATTCCAGGCGCTTACTATAATTCGTCTCGAATCCGGATTATTCTTTATCAGATCTATGGCCTGGGCAATCTGGTCTATGTGAGAACCATCAGATGCCGGCCAACTTCTCCATTGATAGCCATAAACAGGTCCCAGGTCACCTTTATCATCAGCCCATTCATCCCAGATTGTTACTTTGTTATCCCGAAGGTACTTAATGTTTGTATCTCCTTTTAAAAACCAGAGCAACTCATGTATAATCGACCTTAAATGTAATTTTTTTGTTGTTAGAGCCGGAAAACCTTCAGATAGATCGAAGCGCATTTGATGTCCAAAAACACTAAGTGTTCCTGTGCCTGTTCTATCCTCTTTGGTTACACCCTCGTCAAGGATGCGGCTCATAAGTTGATGGTATTGTTGCATATGGTATTTTTGGGATTCCGGGCAAAGATAGGATGCTGCAATTGAAATTCAAGGGATAGGGTTTTAATTGGAACTTTAATTAGTTTGGAAATTAATCAATGCTTATACAAGTTCTGACTAATATGCACAAACTGGTCGTAGCAAGGATGCTACAACCAGTTTGTGTGGTAGAGAAAAATGAACATAAAAAAGCCCCCGTTAATTGCCTGATAAATTCAAACACGGGGGCTATACTCAACAACCAATTACGTTCTCTTATCTATCTGATAAGTCAATTTCTTTTGATTCTCCATCGGCAGCAGTAATTGTTACAATAGTGTCACATTCACCATCTCCAAAATCAACGGTAAATGTATCTTCACCTAATGTAACTTCTTTAACACCTGCTACTGGAATTCTTCCTTTGTGAGGACCTCTGCAACTTCTTTGGTAGACTAAATCTTCCAAAACTAAAGTTGAATAGTTTACTTCTCTCCTGTTTACACCCTCAGTAGTACTTTCTGCAAGTATTAACCATTGATCCATAAGAGGGTTATCTTCCCTATTCCATACTCTAACCCTGTCAACCTCACGTGTTGCAAATGTGCTATCCGGCCATGTTACCTTGCCATTTTCCAGGGTAATATGGAATTTAGGCGAATCCAGTAAAGTCTCAGAAATATTTGTAGTAGTTCTGGTACCTTCGATATGCCTGTCGTTAATATAAAAGTTTTCGAAAGTTATAGACCATGAAGATCCTGGCATGAACCTGCGACCATCATATGTAATTATTATCATACCTGATCTCTCAACACCGTTCGGGCCAGTACAGCCTTCTCCAAAATCAATAGTGATTGTGTTATTCTCGAAATCATGATTAACAATAGCGCAGTTTAACCTGTCATCATTATAACCTGTTACTCTACCACCTGTACTACCATCAGTCGCAACCATTGCATTAGATGACATATCATCGATTTCTTCAAAGTCCGCCTGAGCAATAAGTTCTGCAGCAACCGCAGCTTCGTCTATTTGATTAATTGAATTCACTGAATCCAGTTCCGTTGTACATGACATAGAAAGAATCAGCAAAATAACTAGCATTATAGTTCCAAGGCCAAAAATACTTTTTTGGACAAGTGTTTGAATTGAATTTACCTTTTTCATCTGATTGATTTTTTTGTTAACTAATAATGTGCTAAAAAATTCCGCACATTCTGGAACTCCCGATGGATTTTTAAATGCATTTATAATCAATGTGGCATATAAAAATTCCTGGTCGTTTCATTTGTTTTTTTCTTTCGTTTGCTCCTTAGAGTTAGAAAAAGGAAAAAGGTTTAATGAGCATTAGATTTTTTTTAAATCGATAAAACAAAAACCATTAATTGAATTCGAAAATAGGGTGAGTTAAATAGTTGATCCTATAATTTATAACTAAGAAGTAAATATAATCTTTTTGATTTGGTAGAAATATTTATATAAGGGGATATTCCGTTGCCACTTTCAAACCTTGTTTCTATTGAAAAATTACTATATTGCACACCATATCCGAGAATCCAACCTTGTTCATGTTTACGAATATCTTCAAGTGCCCTCTCCTCTGTTACTGTACTGAAACCAATCAATTTCTTTGATACTTTATTATTTTTTTCAACAATCATAATCCCATTAGAAATACCAATATTTAAATAAGTGTGAATTTTAGCCGCTGAGAATTTATACTTAAGTAGATTATTTATTTTAAGGTATGAATAACCAATATCAATTATAGCATTCATTTGAAAGTCTTCATAATGCCCTGTTACATCAAATGAAGAAAAGAGAATTTCATTATTAATTGACCACCTGCCCTGATTTCTTGGTAAAACAGCATTAAAAAAAACTCCAGCTGTAATATTATAAGATTGATTAAATGCAGCATCTGCCAGGTAGCTGGAAGTACTACGAATATTAAAAAAAGTAGCTGTACCACCAAATTTCAATCCCTTTTCAATCTTTATTATTTCAATTCTTTTTTGAAAATCTATATTGTGACCAGAACATCTATAGTATTCTTGAAATACCTTTGTAAAACTCTTCTTATTATAAGATAAATTGGAAAGAGTCGAATTCAAAGAAGGGCATTCAGCTAAATACAGGTTAAGTTGACCAAGATATCTTTTGTTCTCAGCAATAACTCTTTCAGTATCGATTAGTCTCAGATATTTTTTGTAAATCAGTAAATCAAATGCTGCATCTCTTTTTATATAAAAGTTTTCATGACCCTTAGGATCTTTGAGGAAATATAAGCTTTTAACACCCGAAATAAGTGTTTGCAAAAAAACCGTTTCAGTTTTTGTTTTAAGAGTAGGATTATATTCAAGTTGTCCAACACTTCGTGGGCTAACTTCAACCTCTACTGTACCGGTCACATATATTTCATCTTCAACTCCAAACTCAGTTATTCCGGCTGGGTAAATTATTGTTGTAATACTATCTAACCTTTCCTTAAACTTAATGAGCTGAGGATTAATATTCCAATTCCTGTAATCAATAAATCCATAAACTGTATCCTGATTATTGTTAATAACATACCCTTCCAAGTAATTCTCTTGCGAAAATGATTGATTGTAAACTGAAACTACAAGCAATGTAAATGTTAGTTGAAAAAATATTTTATTCATTATGAATTGAAATTAATAAAAATTTAACCTAAAAAATCAGCCCTACAAAATTCTCTGAAATAGGATCATCAACCTTCCATAAATATCCATTTACAACAACATATTTCACTTCCCCGGCCTTTGAAGTAAGCAAGAAATTGGCCAGCCCATTAATTTGGGGCAACTTCTCCGGTAAATAATCCTTTGATACAAGGTTGATAGGCTGATTAGTATTGCCACCATCAGTGGCATCTTTTGACTTAATAAATAAATATCCCTGACGAACTAGGTCTAATACTTTTTCCTGACCAAATTCCTCTAGACTGCCAACAGGTTCACTCCAAACTTTTCCCGGCTGAAGATAAAGTTCTTTTTCTTCCAATACTGTAAAACCCAAACAAGTGCTGAGGTCTCCAATTTCAGAGACTTTCCCCATAGTAAAGTAATCACAGACATTGCCATTATTAACTTCTTCATGTCTTATCCCGATATCTATCGAATAATCAGAACCATCTTTACTGACTTTCACATTTCTTATCAGAAAGTCAAAGAAGGTCTCATCCATAAACGGGATAACATTATAGTCACTAATGCCATATTTTTCATGTTTCTTATCTGTGATTGCATCAAGAGCATAAGTTAGCAGACAGAAGTTCAACTTCCGGACGAACTCCTTCTCAGGGTCATTATGAAACCAGCCTGATTCCACTAAAATTGTACTTACTCCCTGCCCTTGTGCATAATCTCCAAACCCACGAGGTGAATAATCCGATTTATACAATCCCACCTGCCTGGGAATTACTTTTTCCAGGCCTTTACGAATCATTGCTATTAACTTCATTGCTTCAGCCCTGATCTCGTTAATGTCTTCCTCCAAATTGAAAGAGGGCGCAAGAAATGAAATAGTACTTGGTGTATGTAAACCTGAGATATTATAGCTCCTGTTCTGATCGTGAAGGTTAAATCCATAATCAGGTTGAAAATCTTGTATCATGTCTCTCAAAATCCTCGCTTCGGGAGAAGCAAATGCCCGGGCATCACGATTAAGGTCTATATCCAGTGCATTTCTACGCTGAAACCTGACGGCTCCATCCGGATTCAATATTGGTATAATATATAAGGTGAGTGAGTTAGAGATTGATTGCTGTACATCCTTCAAATCACCGGGCGAATTCAGGAATTTAAGAATATCTAAAATTGCTCTTGTGGCAGTTGATTCGTCACCGTGCATTTGTGTCCACATTAACACTTTAGTATTACCATTACCAATTTTTATGACCTTAATTTCACGGCCCTCTATTGATTCTCCTATAACTTCAACAGAGTAATTCAGTGAATAAGTAGAAAGTGTTTCCTGGAAAAGTTCAAGTGAAAATCTGTTAGTGATAATTTCACTTGCATGGAACTGATCGTAAGAGTCGAATAGATTTTTAAATAGGCTCATTCAGGTTATTATTAAAAAAAACGACATATTTACTGGAGCAAAGGTATAATAAATGTTATGACAAAATTCCTGTTTTTTGTTTTAGGATTTCTCAGTTTAACAATTTTCTCTGATGCTCAGGAAGTTAAATCTGATATCTGCCGGATTGCCAAATTAAAATATAATGGTGGTGGCGACTGGTACGCCAATAAAACTGCTCTCCCCAACTTAATTGCCTTCTGCAATAAAGAATTAGGTACCAAAATAGCCGCTGAAGAAGATATTGTTGAGGTTGGAGGACCTGAAATCTTTCTTTATCCATATGTTTATATGACAGGGCATGGTAATGTGGTTTTTTCTAACCAGGAAGCAGAAAACCTGCGTAATTATTTAATCGGAGGCGGTTTTTTACATATAGATGATAATTATGGGCTGGATAAATTTATAAGGCTTGAGATGAAAAAGGTTTTCCCCAACCTTGATTTTGTAGAGATTCCATTTGATCATCCCATATTTCATCAAAAATATGATTTTGATAAAGGGTTGCCTAAAATTCATGAACATGATGGGAAACCTGCCCAGGGTTTCGGGATTATCTACGAAGGTAGAATTGTATGCTTTTACAGTTATGAAACTGATCTTGGTAATGGTTGGGAGGATCAGCGTATTTATAATGATCCCCAGCACCTAAGGCAACTGGCCTTAAAAATGGGTGCCAATATTATTCAATATAGTTTTAGTGGGGATTAATACCAATTTAACCCTAAGATAACGCATATATTTCATTCTAATTTTCCAATCTTTTCGTTGAAAATACTCGCCATAGTTGCCACTATTCCTGTGTTTTTCGCCTTAATCTTGAAAAATTATCTCTAAAATAATTATACGTCATTTTAGAGATAAATTGGTATGATATAAATATTTGCAGAACAGTTATTGCTACCTGCCAATAATTTTAACATATTCGACCCCTTCTGTTGATTCTAAAATCACTATACTAAAAGGTGGTAAGATATTGCGATTTAATACATAGTTTTCAATTGCACCCTGTTTGGTTGATTCAGGTAGTACCAATTCATGCCCATACAAATCATACATCTTAAGATTGTAGATTTTGAGTCCGGTTGCATCAATTCCTAGAATAAGTTCGGATTTGTTCAGGTATGATACTGAGAGTCTTTTATTGTCTAGTTCTTTATCATTGATTCCCACTACATGCTCAATAATGAACTTCACCTGGCTCCAGGCGCCCGTTCCCCCAATATTAGTTCCTGCCACATTCGCATAATACTCCCCTTCCAGTAAGTTATTATATACAATTGTGGTATCTGAATAAGAATACTTCTTATCACTCTCGATTACATTCGTCCTGTCAATATCAGTTGATAAATCGATCTGGTATCCTGTGGCTTTACTTGTTTTACCCCACTTTATTTCAACAGGGTCAGATGGCTCAAAGTTTTGATCCTGATCTGGAGCGTAAATTATTGGTGCTGCCGGAACAATCATAAGTGTTTTAAAATCTGAATAGGTCCAATGGCTTTCTCCCAGGGAATTAATAAGTTTTATACGCATATAATGAGTTGTCCACTCAGTTAGTGTTTCTGTAAGTTGGTACTCACCTACTGCTCCCAGGTCTTTGTCAATAATTATATTATACTCCAGGAACTGGCTTCCTCCTTTTGCAATTTGCAGTTTAACACTTGTTGCTACTGTGTTTGTTCCCCACTGAACAAGTGGAGAAAGGTCAACATATTGTTCACCATCTGCAGGTGCGGTTATAACAGCATTGGCCGGGAATCCCGAGGTGAATGAAAACACATCGCTTCCAGGTCCGCTACCAGCTGCATTTAGTGGTGTAATACGCCAGTAATATTCCTGCTCCCCTAAAAGGGCAAACTCGCTTGCGTTAAAGGTGATAGCAGCCACAGAAGTGCTAAATTCGATACTCTGAAAATCACTTGTGGACGATACTTCAAGTAAATATGATTGGGCCTGATCTACTGATGTCCAGCTAAAATCAAAGTTGAAGGCCTGGTTAACAGCCAGATTTATTGGGGTTTGTAGTGTACTTGCAGTAGATGGAGCATCAATGGCAAACATGGTAGCAGTAGCACTTTCATTACCATAGCGATCGTAGGTGGTAAAGAAAAGATTGGGCTTACCTGTTATTTCGCTTCCCTCCAGATAGAAAGTGTTATCATATAGTATTTTTACAATATTGGCAGGATCGTCAATAAAACCTGCGGGAGGTGACGGCTCCGATGAAGCATATAATACATATCGATCGTTATCATTTGCTACATCCCATGTAATAAAAGAAGCTCCCTGACCATCAACATCCCATCGAATATTGTTTGGCGGATCAGGGATTATTGCACTTTTCCATGTCATTGGTGGTAGAGTGGCAGGATTGTTATAATTATGCGTTACGATATGTTCTGCCAAACCATCAACTACGATAAAATCCTGATATCTGAAGAATGCACTTCCCATAGCATTTTGGTCACGATTTTCTCTAACAATATCGATCTGGTTAGATATTTCGCTTAGAGACAACCATGTTCTTTCTTGCAATCTTGCTTCTGATTCAGTGAAATTGAAATAGTCTTTATATTCATGCAAATCATATTCTGCAATTCTTGCGGAGGGATCTAATACTAGTTTATAGATGGCATGACCAGCAATTAAATGTCTATTATAAGTTAAAGCCTGTTCAGCCCACCATGGAAGTAGAAGGCTATAATCCCATGAACTTCCAATATGCCAATAAAGTTGTGGATTTAAATAATCTATACTTCCTGAAGATAACCATTGAATCGGATCTATATATAAAGTATTATAAGCATCGAGGCTAGCAGCAATACCTTCAGGAACATACTGTGTGTATATACCAAATGGACTAATACCAAATCTTACATGTGGATTGACCTGCATAATGGTATCCATTACATCGGCTACCATCTGGTTTACATTATCTCTGCGCCAATCACTAATATTAGCAAATC
>JBDLIU010000127.1:0-12255 GCA_039714715.1 Bacteroidota bacterium | reverse complement strand
TAATTGCTTACTAACTGAAAACTAATAAAAGTGGAAAATAATAGCGTACAAAAGGAAACTCATACAAGAAGCGTGGTAAAAACAATAAGTTGGAGGGTGCTGGCAACACTTACAACAGCATTGCTCGTTTATATTTTTACAGGAGATATAACAATTGCTATTGAGGTAGGCGGACTTGAGGCCGTAGCAAAACTATTATTCTATTATTTACATGAACGTGGTTGGGCTTACATTAAGTGGGGATTCAAGGAAGGATAGACATCTAACTTTAAATAGAGCACACCAGGGAGTTGCTAAAGTAATTAGCCTCACATTACTCCTTGCAGTTTGTCGATATTTTTGCAGTAAAAGGTTTTTAATATGGCTGACACCCAGCTGACCAAATCGACATCAAAACGTAATTATTACGCATTTCTCTGGCATGCGGTGTTCCTGGCATTAGCCCAGAATTTTATGGATGTAGATACTATTGTTCCATCCATGATTGTGGATGCCGGAGGTGGCTCGTTTCATATCGGATTATTAACAGCTATTATGCTGGGAGGATCATCCTTTATGCAGATCGTATTTTCCCCTTACCTTAATAATAAGCAAGAGAAAAGAAGTTACCTTCTAGGTGGAATAATATTAAGGGTTGCAGCATTACTTGGGCTAGGGCTATTACTCTACATGTTTAGCAGGCAAGGCAGTTTTGGGTTAGCATTAACCATGATTTTTATTCTGATTACCATTTTCTCATTGGGTGGGGCCTTCGCTGCAATAAGCTATACCGATATTATAGGAAAGTCAATGTTAGAGGATAAGCGAAAAGCATTCTTCTCTCTTCGGCAGGCTCTGATGAGTGTGGGGGTTTTTGTTTCGGCTTTGTTAGCCGCGAAAATGCTTAATTCATATAACTATCCAATGAATTACAGCGCACTGTTTCTTACTGCAGGTGTGTCGCTGGCAATAGCCACTTTAGGATTTTGGATGCTAAGGGAGGTTAGAACTAATGTGGTTAAAATCAAATCAATCAAGGCATATTTTAAAACACTTAGAATTGAGATTAACAAAAATCCGAGACTAAGAGGGTACCTTCTGTTAGTAAATACGCTTGGAATCAGCTTAACACTCTTGCCGTTTTTGATGTTATATAGTAAACAAAATTTTGATGCCGGCAATGAACAAGTAGGACAGTACCTGATCTTTAAGGTTTCGGCTGGCGTGATAGCAGGATTACTAGTTTTTTACTTTGCGAAAAAAGTAAGGTATAAATATATGCTATACTTTATTGCTACATTGGCTTTGATTGTTCCTGTTCACCTGCTTATGCTGGGGTCTCAAGTGTCTTTTCCATTTTACTTCTTTGCCGGAGGATTGATATATACTTTTTACAAGGTGGCAATGGAGGGGATAATCCTGGAAGTCTCTACCAATGAAAACAGGGCTATATATGCAGGACTATCGGGTGCTGGGCATATTGTTCCGGCTTTATTCCCAATATTTGGTGGTTGGATTATTCATAGTCTGGGATTTACATCTTTTTTTATTGTTTTCCTGGGTATAATATTTCTTTCAACTCTATTCATTTGGAAACTGGACTGTCGAAAGTGATTTTTTAGTAAGTATTAACTACGTTAATTTTGTGCAATAAATTATCCTTTCATTAATAATTGCGCCCTTTTTAAGGCAAAGAGTATAATTTATTGCAAGATTCTTGATATAAATCATCGAAAGATTGATATAAAATGTTGAATTTTATATGAGATATTGGTCACAAAAGTTAAAAGTCAGGTCTTAAATAAAGAATTCGATGCACGGATTTGAAAATGAATATAAGTGCTTAAGCTGTAAATATTGCTTTCTGAAGAGTCCTCTGTTTTCTCTGCTTACTAGTGAGGAGTTGGAGAAACTGGATAATAGCAGGATAGAGACAGATTTTAAAGCTGGTGAGATTATCTATAAGCAGGGAACACCCTTAACACATTTGGTGATAATCCATGAAGGATTAGGAAAAATATATATTGAGAATAGCGAGAAAGATTTAATCCTGAATTACACCAGGTTAATGGAACTCAATGGAGGGATAGGGTTTTTTATTGATAAAAGACATCACTCGTCTCTTACAGCAGTAACGGATTGTAAAACATGCTTCCTAAATGTGGATGACTTTAGATCAGTCTTGTATTCCAACAAGGAATTCATGAGCATGTTTCTTAAATTATTTTCAATGAGGATACAGCATACCTATAATCAATTTTCTTTGCTGACTCAGAAGAATATGGCTGGAAGAATGGCAACAGCCATTTTATACCTAACAGATGAGGTCTTCAATAATGGATCTATAAAAAATATATCTAAGCAGGATTTAGCAGATTTTACAGCCATGACCAAGGAAAGTGCCTTCAGGGTGCTTAAAGATTTTAAGGAAGAAGGATTAATTGATCTGGATAAAAACACAATTGAGATAAAGAACAAAAAATCGTTACAACAGATAGCCATGTATGGTTAAGGTGTAACTGACTAAAAACAAAAAGCCTGTCCGCTAAGTTGCAGATAGGCTTTTGTCATTAGAAAGATTTCTAATTTCTACAATCCCAAGTTTGTTTCTGCGCTTGTCAGTAATGTTTCTGTATATCCAGGGTTGTGCACACCCCTGCTAGCATCTTCTAATAATATCATGAAGTTCCAGAAAGCTTTAAATTCTTCCCGGGTAATAGAAGAGTACATTGGGTGAACTTCTCCTGCATCAACATGGATGGCATGAGCTGTTTCCAAGGCAGCTTCAATAGCAGCCAGACGAGTATCAAAACTGGTCTGCTTACCATGCCAATCAAAATCGGTTGCGCCAGTATGACATGATGTGCAGTTATCAACATTAGGAATGAATGAGTGTCCTCCCTCTGTCGTTCCTGCTGTACCCAAATGACAACTTACACAACCTAGTGTTGAATGAGTGCCGGTACTTCCACTGCCATAACCTCCAATTCCAAATAGAACATTAGCTTGTGGTCCGTGGTGTGGTCCTGCATGGGAACTACTGATATAAACATGAGTAGTAGGAACGTCAAATACTACTGTTAATGTATCGCTGGTTGCATTCAATGTGGCTGAACCTGCTGGTCCATTAGCAGAAGTTGTATAGGCAGCAATATTATCTCCAGTAAACTTCCTGGTGAAGGATTGAGCATCAGTGTACTTGTCATAAGAATCACCATCTTTTCTTGACTGGTGACAATTAGCACAAAGATTTGAATTATTAACAAAGTCAAATGTGCTTCCATCAGTAATAGCTGTTACAGCAGCTGTTGTAGCCATTGGCGCAGTAATATCAGCTTCTAAACTAGTGTGGGTACTATGACAAGTCTTACATCCAATCCGTGTCGGATAAGCGATGTCAATAGCATCTGCACCAGGTGTAGCTGCAAGATAGTTGGAAAATCCTTCATGTGAATGACATTTAGCACAACTGGCTCTGCCACCGGCATATGCAACTGCTCCGGCAGCGTTATGGCCTGATAGAGCATACAATGCATTCAGTGCATCCATAGATGATTGACTATGGCAAACCAGGCAAGATACGTTACCGTTCTGGCCATCAATACCGTCAACACCATTAGTGCCATCAGTACCGTCTGCTCCTGCAGGACCTTCAGGTCCCTCGCAACTAGTAACAAAAGCAAATGCCATTGCACTAATTGCTAAAACTAATAATTTGGTTATTGTTCTCATAAATAATAGCTATTAAGTCTTAAAATTCGCTTTACTTCTTACAATATAATTGTATATATAAAGTTAGCGCGAAGGGCTTTCAGGTGGGATTTTTCAAATAGGATATAACGTAGATTATAAAAATCTTAATTCACTAAATAATTGATATTTAACAACATTATTAAGACATATATCAATCATTTCCCTGGATAAGTCACCAGGCAGTTTGATGTTCTAAAATGTGTAAAAAATTAATTCAGAAATAATAGAAGCTTAGGTCTAAAATGACCACAAGCGGGTCATGTTAAATCCGATTACAAACTCCCCTTTTGAAAAGTCATTTTGGTTGAACATAAAATTATCCTGTGGTTGTATTCTATCATAATTGGTGAAGAATATCTGGAAGGCATGTGAACTGGTCACTATGTTTACACCAACATTAATAGATCCTTTTGGTTGATTAACAGGATGTTGAGTGATCGGTTGGTCGTATCCTAACATTAGGATTACTGTTGGAGTTATTTTATATCGCATACCAACACTGATAGCCCAGGTATCATTTTTTTGCGAAACCCACGTGCTGTCAGAGCCATCGACCTGAAGTTCATTAACAACAGCATTAAAATGTGAGAATGAAGGGGCTACTTGTGCCGAGAATTTTTTCCCAAACCTTCTCATAAAGATTAGTTGGTGAAAATAGTTGACTCCATCGCCTGTTTTTAAATAATTCTCATTCTCCTGGAACTCTATTCCCATATTAGCATGGTAAGTCAGGGAAACAGGCATTGAGTTAGATCTGGTTTGTGTGAGGAGCATATATTTCCCATAGAAATCAAGAATTTTTTTGTTTTTAGTATAACCAAATCCAACATTAAGATTTTTAATAGGAGCATATAAGAAACCTAATCGAATATTAGAGGCACCATATATACCAAAGAGATCTTTGTTTTTTTGGTTTACTAATCCAAACCTGTGATTAATAACAAATTCCAATGTTTTTTCTTTATACACAAGTCCTGTTTGTCCATCGAACCACCAGGCACTTTCAAACGCTTTACGGGCAGGTTTTTCAGGCTTCTTTTCTTTTTCTTCATCTTGTGCAAGAGCTTGTACAGAAATGATGAAAAAGACACTTAACAATAAGATTGCAAATGTTTTTGTACTATTTATAACGCTTGTAGTTTTCATTGTTCTCTGATTAATTGTTATTGGCACCTTGTTCTATCCATGTAAGTAGTAAAAGTGACTCAGCTGCAGTGTATTTTGCCGGATGGCTACCACTGGCATCAGCTTTGGTGTAAATAAGACTTTCTGCAGGTGTGGTCGAATTAATGTACTTGGGGTCATTAATGTTGCTATAAGCATTACCTTCTGTTAGGTCAAGGCCACCCATTGTTGGATGACAACTAATACATTTAGCCGTAAAGATGGGCTGAATTTCTGTTGCAAAACTCACATCTCCTTCAGGCGGCTCAGGTAATTCTGGTGTAATTGTTTCGTAATAACAGCTGGTAGTAAATGCTAGATATAGTAAGAGACTAACAATTACTGATTTGACTCCTCTATTAGATTTCATGGCGTTATTGTTCAGATTGTTATGATTTAGGTTTAAAACTGTAGCACTAATTTATGTATATATCTCAAGAACTCAATTTCTTCCAAAGTAGAATTATTCTCAAACTGGAAGATTAACTAAAGAGGTGCCAACAGCTGTTGACACCTCTTATTGATTAGATTATTGTTCGAATTTCATATTTAACCCTGGCTTTATAGCATGGGCAATGGCAGCATTACCAAATATGGCAAAACCAAATGGGAGCTCTTCTGCCGGGTTAAATACCACATCAGAAGGATCGCCTGTATTAAGCTTACGCTTAACTTCACAAACCCAACCTGTACCAGTATGTACTGCTTTAACACTAATATCTGCTCTTGTTCCTTCAAAAGCTTTAGTTGTAACACTAGGGATACGTTTTATGCCTACACCTTGCTCATAACCACCTCCGGCAGGATCAATTGTGCCACCATCATAGGTTAATACACCATCGGCATCAACAGCAGTTATCAATTTAGCAGTACCATCGGCAATCTGGTCCTTATCAATCCAGTAATAATCTGTTTGATCAGGAATTACATACATAGGGACACTAACATCAGCAGTACCATTATTTAATGTTTGAGAGTTGCCTGCATAACCTGCTACACCATCGGTATCGCCTGTACGGCCATTGGTTGATGAAGTGTAAGGTCCTTCCTTATAAACCATCTGCTGGTCATCCACCTGGTCTGCGTAGGTTCCCCTAACTCTTTTCCAGTGCCACATATCAACTTTTTGGTCTACACCTTTAAGATAATGCCTGGTATGTTTGTCTTTAGTGGTATTAATTGTGGATGCTGCATGGCATGTGGCATAACAAGTTGCTGTACTAAACCCATCTACTTCACCTATAGGGAATAAGAAAGAAAACTTGTCTTCATAATACTTGTCATTGGAAGCGTTAGCATATTTATGCTCACCTTTCCAAAGTTTTGATGTAGCATCAAAGTACCATGACTGACGATCTTTACTGTCATCGGCATCTTCCCATTCAATCAGGAAATATATGTCTTCGCCAACATAACCACTTCTCATAGTAAAGTTGTACTCTTCTCCTTCATAGCCTTCGAAAATGTCTATGGTTTCTTCCCCGATGCCATCTTCATTATAGTAGGTCATTCTGTCTCCTAAATTAGATGGTACAACGGTGGAGCTAACCAGCTTTTGGACTGTTCCCCACATTTCATCGATTTCACCGTCAAGTACAGGTGCTGCGGTAAATTTCTTAACTAGTAGTTCAGAACTACTTTCACCAGGATCAACAGGTGGATCCTCAGTATTGTTATTACAACTGAAGGTAAATATCGCCACCAATGCGATCATCGCAATAATTTGATTTTTCATGATAAATTTTTTGTTTTTAGTTTGTTGTTTGACATCAAAATTAGTGACCGACATTCTCATATATTATGAGAATGATCAGATGAAATAATGATAAATATCATAAAACAAAGAGCCCGGGAACAAAAAAACCACCCGCAATTAAGCGGATGGTCGAAAAATCAATTTTCTAATATTTGCTAATTGCCAATATTAATGGCAGCCTGTGCTGCAGCAAGTCTGGCTATTGGCACCCTGAAAGGTGAGCAGCTTACATAGTTAAGACCTTGCTTATTGAAAAACTCAATAGAAGCAGGATCACCACCATGTTCTCCACAAACACCAACTTTTAACGTTTTGTTAAAGTTACGTCCTCGTACTGTAGCCAGTTCAACTAACTGACCAACACCTTCCTGGTCAAGTGATTCAAATGGATCGCCAGGCAGAATACCCTTCTCTATGTAAATAGGAAGGAATTTACCGGCATCATCTCTTGAATAACCGAAAGTCATCTGTGTAAGGTCGTTAGTACCAAATGAGAAGAAGTCAGCATGCTTTGCAATCTTATCTGCAATAAGAGCAGCTCTTGGTATCTCAATCATTGTACCTACAAGGTAGCGCATTTTTTCACCTCGCTCTTCAAATACTTTCTCTACTGTATCCCTGATAATTTTCTCTTGCATCACCATTTCATTTACAGTACCGGTAAGCGGAACCATAATTTCAGGATGTGCATCAACACCTTTTGCTTTCAGGTTAAGAGCAGCTTCAATAATCGCCCTTGCCTGCATCTCAGTGATTTCAGGATAAGTGTTTCCTAAACGACAACCTCTGTGACCCAACATTGGGTTAAGTTCGTGAAGTTCATCAACCTTAGCTTTTACCTCTTCAACAGGGACTCCCAATTCTTCGGCCATTTCCTGCTGACTTTCAGCATCTCCTGGTACGAATTCGTGTAATGGTGGATCCAGCAGACGAATGGTTACACCATAGCCTTCCATTGCTTCAAAGATTCCTTCGAAATCGCTCCTTTGCATTGGAAGAAGTTTATCAAGTGCTACTCTTCTACCTTCTTCGTCATTGGCAAGAATCATTTCTCTCATAGTCTTGATCCTTCCACCTTCGAAGAACATGTGTTCTGTACGGCAAAGGCCAATACCCTGAGCGCCAAAATCTCTTGCTAATTGAGCAGTTTCAGGTGTATCGGCATTTGTACGAACTTTCATTGAAGCTACTTCATCAGTAACTTTCATTAACTCTTCGAAATCTGAACTCAATTCAGGATCCATGGTTTTAATCTTACCATCATAAACACCACCGGTTGAACCGTTGATAGAGATCCAGTCACCTTCTTTATATACTTTACCATCGGCAGTCATGGTACGTGCTTTGTAATCTATGCTGATATCACCACAACCAGCTACACAGCATTTACCCATACCTCGGGCAACCACAGCAGCGTGAGAAGTCATACCACCACGAGCGGTAAGAATACCATTTGCCTTTGCCATACCTTTAAGGTCATCAGCAGAGGTTTCTATCCTTACCATAATAACATTTTTATTATTTTCTTTCCACTCAACAGCATCATCAGCAAAGAAAACTACCTGGCCGGTAGCTGCACCTGGTGATGCAGGTAATCCTTTTGCAATACCTGTAGCCTGGCTTAATGCTTCAGTTTCAAAAATTGGGTGAAGAAGTTCATCAAGCTTGCCAGGATCCATTCTGTTGATAAGCTCTTTCTTCTCTATTCTACCCTCATGGAACATATCCATACCAATCTTGATCATGGCAGCAGCTGTTCTTTTACCTGAACGAGTCTGCAGCATCCATAATCTTCCTTCCTGGATTGTGAACTCAAGATCCTGCATTTCATCAAAATGATCTTCAAGTTTTTGCTGGATTGCATCAAGCTCAGCATAAACCTCTGGCATATGCTCTTCTAATGAAGGGTATTTAGTGGTTCTTTCTTCTTCAGAAACATCAGCAAAGGTTGCCCAGTCTTTTGATGCCTTGGTAGTGATCTGTAGCGGTGTTCTGATACCGGCTACCACATCTTCTCCCTGAGCATCAATCATGTACTCACCATTGAATAAATCTTCACCAGTTCCGGAGTCACGGGTAAAGGCAACCCCTGAGCCTGATTTAGTTCCCATGTTACCGTATACCATAGCCTGAACGTTTACGGCAGTACCCCATTCACCAGGAATGTTGTTCAATTCACGATAAACGACAGCTCTTTCGGTAGTCCAGCTTTCGAATACAGCCATTACGGAATTCCATAATTGCTCATGTGGATCTGTAGGGAAGTTCTTTCCGGTATATCTTAAAATTGAGCTTTTATATTCTTCTACAAGTTCTTTCAGGTGATCTGCAGTAAGTTCCTGGTCTGTTTCAACACCTTTTGCTTCCTTGATTCTTTCAATGGCATGTTCGAATGGATCATGGCCATCTTCGGTAAAGTCCTTAATATTCATTACCACATCACCATACATCTGGATAAACCTGCGGTAAGAATCCCATGCAAATTTATCTTTTCCAGACATCTTGGCTAACCCAAGAACGGCTTCGTCATTAAGACCAATGTTTAATACGGTATCCATCATACCAGGCATTGATACACGTGCACCTGATCTTACTGATACCAGGCAAGGTCTTTCAGCAGACCCAAACTTTGTGCCCATGATTTCTTCTACATTGGCAATTCCTTCTAATACTTCGTCATTTATATTTTTGACTACTGCATCTTTACCATCATTTTGATAATGGGTGCATACTTCAGTTGTGATTGTGAAACCCGGAGGTACAGGAATTCCCATGAGGCTCATTTCCTCGAGGTTGGCTCCTTTACCACCTAAAAGGTTTTTCATCGATCCATCGCCCTCTGCTTTTCCGTCTCCAAACTTGTATACACTTTTTACATTTTCTAGTGTCTCCATAATTTAATTCAGCTTATACTTTTTCAATTAGGGCGTGAAATTAGCGGGTTGTGCAAGAAATTTCAATGATATTTGTCAGCTGAAAAACTAACATATGTTTGCTTTTTCGTTAAGTCTTAGTGATAACTCCCAGAAAATCAGTGAAATATACGTGCATTAAGCCGTTAAAGTGTTTGCCCTAAATCATTCATAGTTTTAATAAGTCGCAAAAATACTGATAAAAAATTCTTGTTTCAAGTATATTTGACCAATCTTTAATAGGCTCTAAATTCTGAATTACAGTCTTCACAAACGTAGTCATTCAATAGATTTCCTATCAGGCTGGTAAGAAAGATCACAATAAACAATAAAGTGAATTTCCTTTTTGGTTTTTCATGTTTTAACTGAACATTACTTGAACCACAGGATGGACAAGTTACCTGACTATTTCCAAGTCCTGCAATTTTTCTGGCTTTTGCAAGGTCTTTAATTCTTACAACAATTTGAACACCACTACCTAAAATATTGTAATAATAAGGGGCCCAATCGGTAAAGTATTCATTGACTAAAAATGATTCAATCCCCTCTCTTTCGAGCAGATTTTTCAGCATATGGGCATCAATAGTATTAGGTAATGTGGTAAGGATTACAGTAGTCATAGTTGAGTTTACTAAGCGACTGTATCCATTTCCTAATTCTTCGGCAAGTATTTACCCAGATCATTGTCAATAATAGACTGGAAGTCGGGCACATCTCCAAAATATTTGATCTTTTTAGGATACTCCGTCTGGAACCAAAGATTATATTCAGCAATAATTTTCTTATAGTCGATGAACCGGTAACCCTGTTTGCGGTCTGCAATTTTCCTGGAAATTTCTTCATTTTCAGCTGTCAGGCTGGCCATTACCTTATTAAAATTAATAGCTAATGCTCCTAAAAAGTAGCTTTCATGCGTGATGGTATTGGTTACCATATGATTGATCTTATAGTATTGAGGTCTTTCTTCCGGTTCCGGGTCAAAGAAAATAGTGGTACGTATAGCCCCTTCAGCAGCAAGCATAACCCAAATTACACTGTCACCCAGGTCTTCAGGGATATAAAGATGATCACCGTAAGATACAGCATCAATTTTATTTTTTGATAAGACTTCTTCACCCTCACCCTTATCTATGATGATGGGTTTATCGGGGTTCTGCATTTCTATTGGCGGTACATATTTAATATTGACTTCAACTTTCTTTTTGCCCTGGATATAGTAACCGGGCAATAGCTTTCCGTAATTTTCTACATCAATATATCGCTCATATGCAGTTCGGTCAACTTGTTGCCCATACAGATGAGTAAAAGCCAATAGTATTGTAAGGAGTGCCGTGATTTTTTTCATAACAGTATAATCTATAAGTAAATATAATTAATTAGAACAAATACTTTGCCAGTACGGATTTGACTTTATCGCTCCGGTCTGCCGTTTAAAGAAATTTTACTCAGATAATATCATTTTAATATGATTTACGTTCACATTATTTATAATTGCGACATTATTTAAGTAGAGATAGAATAAGATGGAAGAGCAGATACCGATAAAACAGGAAGAAAAGGATTATCACCGAGAGAAGATTAAACAGTTATTCAATGAAGTAGGCAAGGTAGTAGTAGGCCAGCATCATATGTTGAGCAGGTTATTGATAGGATTGTTTGCGAATGGGCACATTTTGCTTGAAGGTGTTCCGGGAATTGCTAAAACTTTAACAGTAAGTACACTGGCAAAAGCATTACATCTCGATTTCCAGCGAATACAATTTACGCCAGATCTCTTACCGGCCGACCTCGTGGGTACGATGATCTATAATCAGAAGGAAGCAAGTTTTGAGGTTAAGAAAGGACCTATTTTCTCTAACATTATCCTGGCAGATGAGATTAACCGCTCACCGGCCAAGGTGCAGTCGGCATTGTTAGAATCGATGCAGGAAAAACAGGTAACCATTGGTGAAACCACTTTTGCACTTGATCGCCCTTTTCTTGTACTGGCCACTCAGAACCCGGTAGACCAGGAAGGAACCTATCCGCTGCCGGAAGCGCAGATAGATAGATTTATGATGAAGGTGCATGTTGATTACCCTTCGAAAGAGGAAGAGATGGAAGTCATGCGCAGGATGTCTAATCTGAGCTTCGATTCTGAAGTAGATACGGTCATTACAAAAGAAGATGTATTCAAAATCAGGGAAGAGGTAAATGAGGTTAAGGTAAGCGAATCGATTGAAAAATACATTATTGAGCTTGTTTATGCTACAAGAAATCCAAAGGACTTCAAGCTTGACAACCTGGCTCATTACATACAATTTGGGGCTTCACCCAGGGCTACCATCAACATGAACCTGGCGGCTAAAGTGATAGCATTCTTTAATGAGCGTGATTTCGTAATGCCGGAAGATATTAAAGAGGTGGCAGCAGATATCTTAAACCATCGTATCATTTTAAATTACGAAGCCGAGGCTGATGGTGTAACCACCCATGATGTTGTCAATGAGATATTGCAGAAAGTGCCGGTGAATAATTAGGAAACTGATCTGGTCATAGTTTCGAAACTACGACCAGTTCAGCCATACAATTAACTTACTTTACAGGGAAAGTCACCACAAGAAGTTTCCCCTTATATTGTTCAATAGAGTATCCGGCAAGCGTTAAATTTTGCTGTTCGGCACCATTATTGGCCATTCGTTTAAGCTTTTC
>JBDLIU010000126.1:0-12276 GCA_039714715.1 Bacteroidota bacterium | reverse complement strand
TTACCTGGCTGAAGCCTTCCTTTCATTATTATTTTCGATTCATCAACAGGAAGCACTCCTGCCTCAGAGGCCATCACAACAATATCGTCTTCTGTTACAAGGTACCTGGATGGGCGCAGGCCATTTCTATCCAATGTTGCTCCAATCACCTTGCCGTCAGTAAAAGAAATTGAGGCCGGGCCATCCCAGGGCTCCATCAAGGATGCATGATATTCATAGAATGCTCTTTTCTTTGGATCCATCTGCTCATTTTCCTGCCAGGCTTCCGGTATTACCATCATCATGGCATGTGGTAATGAACGCCCTGCCAGGGTAAGCATTTCAACGATACTATCCAGGTTGGCAGAATCTGAAAGGGTTTTGTCACAAATCGGAAGTAAAAGGTGAAATTCTTCAGGAGTGAAAAACTCATTCATAAAGTGCTCCTGTTTACTTTGCATCCAATTAACATTCCCACGAATGGTGTTGATCTCACCATTATGCGCAATATATCTAAATGGTTGAGCCAGCTGCCACTTAGGTACTGTGTTGGTAGAAAACCGTGAATGAATTAGTGCTAAAGCTGATTTGAATAAAGGATCTTTCAGGTCAGTGTAATATTCAGCCAGCTGATCGGTACGGAGCATGCCTTTGTATACAATTACTTTATATGACAATGACATCCAGTAAAATTCATAATTATTGCCGGATACTGCGGTGGCTGTACTCCCTACAGAGTGAGTTGTGAGCTTTCTCAGTACAAATAACTTTCGTTCCAGCTCATCAGGACCTCCGAGGGTTTTCTTCAGTTTAACAAATATTTGCTCAACCGGAAGTTCTGTTGACTTTGCAGTAGCCCCTACCACTGTGTTATTTACCGGCACCTTTCTGTAACCAAGCAAATCGAATCCAAGTTGATCGAGATGAAGCTGGATGCGTTCCTTGGTAGCTTTTTTAACTTCATCATCATAATGGAAAAACATCATGCCTACTCCATACTCTCCCTCATCGGGTAATTCAATACCAATCTTCTTGCATTCTCTTTCCAGAAACTCATGAGGATTCTGAACGAGTATGCCAGCACCATCTCCGGATTCCGGCTCACAACCGCAACCGCCTCTATGCTCCATATTTTTAAGCATAGTAAGCCCATCTTCAACAATTTTATGACTTTTCTTCCCTTTTAAATGAGCTACAAAGCCAATGCCGCACGAGTCGTGCTCTAATTCTGGTGTATAAAGTGATCTATTTCCCAAGACATAAAAATTTAACACAACAATTTCTTCAACAAGCTATATAATAGCTTTAATCTCTCATACAATACCTGGTTAATTAATCTGCAGAGCAGAAATTCACTCAAATCAAGTGATGAAAGAGTTCCGGATTTTCATTCAGGTATTCATACCTGAAATTTAGCTTCTCGAGTCGTTGGATCAAGCCTTTATAATCTTCTTTCCGCTTAAGCTGTACCCCAATAACTGCCGGGCCTCTTTCCCGATGATTTTTTTTCGAATATTGAAAGTAGGTAATATCATCATCAGTACCAAGTACATCGACTAAAAACTCCCTTAAAGCACCTGCTCTTTGGGGGAAACTAACGATAAAGTAGTGCTTCAGGCCTTCATACAGTAGTGATCTTTCTTTAATTTCTTCGGTTCTAACTATATCGTTATTCCCTCCGCTTAAGATACAGACTATATTTTTCCCTTTGATCTCACCTTTAAGAAAGTCAAGTGCAGATATGCTGAGCACACCTGCCGGTTCGGCAACTATAGCTTCTTCGTTATACAGTTTTAAAATAGTAGTGCAAACGTGACCTTCAGGAACAGTGATTACTTCAGCTAGGTTTTCTTTGCAAATGTCAAAGGTTATTTCACCCACCACTTTCACTGCGGCTCCATCTACAAACTTGTCTATATGATCGAGCGTAACCAACTTATCTGCTTCCATCGATTTTTTCATGGAAGGAGCGCCTTCTGGTTCTACTCCTATTATTTTAGTATGTGGTGAATGTTCTTTGAAATAAGATGAAATCCCGGAGGCCAATCCTCCACCACCTACCGGTAATATTAAAACATCAATTGGTTCTTTAGCCTGTTCTAAGATTTCTTTGCCGATTGTTCCTTGTCCGGCAATTACTTCGAGGTCATTAAAAGGATGAACAAAGGTGGTATTGTTCTCCTTGCAATAATTTTGAGCTTCGGAATACGCATCATCAAAGGTATCTCCGGTTAATATCAACTCTACATTTTCACCACCATAGCGATTTACCTGGTTTACTTTTTGAGAAGGTGTTGGTACTGGCATAAAAATGATTCCTTTTATGCCAAGCAACTTACATGCGTAGGCCACTCCCTGGCCGTGATTACCGGCACTGGCACAGACAACACCTTTAGACTTGACCTTATCGCCAAGGCTGGAAATCTTATTGTAGGCACCCCTGATTTTATAGGAGCGCACTACCTGCAGATCTTCTCTTTTTAGGAAAATATTGGCGCCATAATGCTCGCTTAGATTCTGGTTCAGCTTTAATGGTGTTTTATCTACCACCTCAGCCACACGCTTGGCAGCGCCCTCTACATCTACCTCCCTCAGCACAATATCTCCTCTTTATACTGTTTCTAACTTATTATTTGTAGCAGAACTTTGTAGTGTTAGGAGTTACCTCCTGACACTAAAGCCTGCCTGTTTCTAAGTCAGGTGGCAACACCTGACTTCACTCACCCACGAGTTGCTTTAATTATTTTCAGGCCTCAGTTTCCTTACCTCAGCACCTGCACGCCACATTTCTGATTCTTCTAATGCTTTAAGCTCTTCTTCTAACTTTTCCCTGTAATCTGGTTGAGAGTTTGAGTCTATTGACTTCTGAGCCTCAACGCCATCTTGCACAGATTTGTAGAGTTTTTGGAATACAGGCTTGGTAGCTTCATAGAATGGATCCATCCAATCCAACGCACCACGCTGAGCAGTTGTAGAACAGTTTGCGTACATCCAGTCCATGCCCTTTTCGGCAATTAATGGATATAAAGATTGCGTAGCCTCTTCAACAGTTTCGTTAAATGCTTCTGATGGGGTATGACCATTTTCACGAAGTACTTCGTACTGTGCCCTGAAAAGTCCCTGGATAGCTCCCATAAGCGAACCTCTCTCGCCTGTTAAATCTGAAGTTACCTCTCTATCGAATGTAGTTTCGAACAGATAGCCAGAGCCAACACCTATACCAAGCGACACAACTTTATCCTTAGCATTACCCGTTGCATCCTGGTAGATAGCATAGCTTGAATTCAAGCCTCTGCCTTCAAGGAACATTCTTCGTAAAGAAGTACCGGAACCTTTAGGGGCAACTAATACCACATCTACATCTGCAGGAGGAACAATACCAGTTTTGTCATTGTAAGTAATACCAAAGCCATGAGAAAAATACAGTGTTTTACCTGCAGTAAGATTCTTTTTCACTGTATCCCAAAGTTTGATCTGAGCAGCATCAGATAAAAGATACTGAATAACAGTTCCTTTTTGACAAGCTTCTTCAATCTCAAAAAGGGTTTCACCTGGAACCCAACCATCTTCAATGGCTTTATCCCATGTTTTTGAATCTTTTCTTTGTCCAATTATTACATTGAACCCATTGTCCTTAAGGTTTAATGCTTGTCCGGGTCCTTGCACTCCATACCCAATTACAGCTATGGTTTCATCTTTCATTGTTTCCAATGCCTTTTCCAAAGGAAACTCTTCCCTGGTCACCACATTTTCTTCTATACCTCCGAAGTTAATTTTTGCCATTTTAGTTTGATTTTTTTGTATTAATAATTGATTTCTTGTTCTATATAATTTGCTTTCTCGAGTTCCTTAAGGAATTCATGCGTTTTACGTTTTGATTTAGTAATCGCCACTCTGCCTGATCGGACATACTCTAACAATCCAAATGGTTCGAGTTTCTCTCTTAGCTCTCGAATTTCCGGACGATGTCCTGTTTTCTCAATAATTATATGATCTTGTTCTATCACAAGAATTCGAGCACCATTATTTCTAACCAGTCGCTCGATATTATTATTGTTCAGGAAGGCCGCAGTACCCATTTTAAATAATGCTACTTCCTGATAGTAAACTTCATCTTCACGATACAAGAAGGCACCGAGTACTTCAACCAGTTTGTCAATCTGTTTTACCACCTGCTCTGCTTTAGCAAAACAGGTTTTAATAACAATTGTAAAACGACTCACACCCTCAATCTCTGTTTCAGACACATTGAGTGATTGGATATTCATCTTTCTTCTTGTAAAGATGATGGTAATTGCATTCAGTAGCCCACTTTTATTTTCGGTGAGTACTGATATTGTAAATAATTCTTTATTGCTTTTCTGATCCATAACTATTCAATTTATTCCAGGAGCATATCCGATACTGCTGCCCCCGAAGGAATCATTGGGAAAATATTTTCTTCTTTTTCTACTGTTACCTCAAGCAGATACGGACCTTCATGAGCTAACATTCTTTCTATTGCTTCTTCGAGGTCTTTTCTTTCATCAACTTTCACGGCCTCTAAGCCAAACCCTTCTGCTACTTTAGTAAAATCAGGATTTACCATTTCAGTTGATGCATATCGCTTCTCAAAAAACAATTGCTGCCACTGTCGTACCATTCCAAGGAACGTATTATTCAGTAGAACAATTTTTACAGGAGTGTTATATTGAACCATGGTTGCCATCTCCTGGATTGTCATTTGGGTTCCACCATCACCAACAAAAAGAACCACATCGCGGTCAGGACAAGCCAACTTTGCCCCAAATGAAGCTGGGAGGCCAAATCCCATAGTACCTAATCCCCCTGAAGTGATAAGACTATCTGGCCGGTTAAACCTGTAATACCGCGCTGTCATCATTTGATGCTGACCTACATCGGTAACTACAATAGCTTCTCCATTGGTTTTTTCAGATACGATATTGATTGCTTCACCCATCTTGATCTGTCCTTCTTCAGGATGTATATCGCCTTCTATGATCTTATCCTTTTCAACCTTTTGCAATTCCCTGAATTCAGCAATCCAATCTTCATGCTTTGCCTCTTCTATCTCCTTATTAAGTTCTTTTAACACTTTTTTGGCATCACCAAGAACTGCAACATCTGCCTTAACATTCTTGTCTATTTCAGAAGGATCGATCTCGATATGAACAACCTTAGCCTGCTTTGCATATTGCTTAAGGTCACCAGTAACACGATCATCGAATCTCATACCAATCGCAATCAATAAATCAGCCTCATTTGTAAGTTTATTAGGTGCATAATTACCATGCATACCGAGCATACCCATGTAGAGTTCATGATCTGCTAGCATTGAAGATAATCCCAGCAAGGTACATGCTACAGGTATCTGGGCTTTTTCTGCAAGTTCCTGAAGCTCCTTTTCTGCCCTTGACAACAGTATGCCATGGCCAGCCAGGATTAGTGGTTTTTTTGCAGAATTGATAAGTGAAGCAGCTTCACTCACCTTCATAAAATCTGTTTCAGGTACAGGCTTGTAACTTCGAATACCTTTACATTTTTGATATAAATAGTCAAAGGTGCCAAATTGTGCATCTTTTGTAATATCAATAAGCACTGGTCCGGGACGACCGGATTTAGCAATATAAAATGCTCGTGCTATTGCTTCGGGTATTTCTTCTGCCCTTGTTACCTGGAAATTCCACTTAGTTACAGGCATTGAAATACCAATAATATCAATTTCCTGGAAGCCAGCCGTTCCCAATAAAGTTGAAGGCACCTGACCGGTAATACATACCAAAGGCGTAGAATCTACCTGGGCATCTGAAATCCCTGTAATCAGATTTGTTGCACCGGGCCCTGATGTGGCAAAACAGACACCGACCTTTCCAGAGACTCGACTATATCCTTGAGCGGCATGGGCTGCACCCTGCTCATGGCGGGTTAATACATGAGAAATTTGATCATCAAACTTAAATACTTCATCGTAGATAGGCATAATTGCCCCTCCTGGATACCCGAAAATGGTATCCACCCCTTCGTTGATCAAAGAGCGAATCACTGCTTCTGAACCAGTAATTGCTTTCTTTTCTTTCGATTCGGGCTTAGTTGTCATCTTTGTTTCAGTTTCCATTTTTTATTCATCAGTTACACATCCTTCGGATGCTGTTGATACTAGTTTAGCATATTTATATAAGCTGCCGCTTTTCTTTTTCAACTCAGGTTGTTGCCAATTTTCTTTTCGAGCATTTAATTCATCATCAGACAATGCCACTTCAATCGAATTGTTTTCGGCATCAATGGTTATTACATCCCCATCCTGAATAAGAGCTATGTTACCTCCCATTTGGGCCTCGGGTGTAATATGGCCAACCACAAATCCATGCGTACCTCCAGAAAATCTTCCATCAGTAATCAGCGCAACACTTTTACCTAATCCCGCACCCATAATCGATGCTGTTGGTTTCAGCATTTCCGGCATACCCGGGCCTCCTTTTGGACCTTCATATCGAATCACTACCACATTGCCAGCTTTCACCTTACCTTCCCGGATACCATCATTAGCGTCATATTCTGACTCAAAAACTACAGCAGGACCAGAGAATTTCAGTCCCTCCTTACCAGTAATTTTTGCTACAGATCCTTCGGTAGCCAGGTTGCCATATAATATCTGAAGGTGGCCAGTCTTTTTAATGGGCTCATCCCATTCGTGAATTACATCATTATCAACCAGGCTTGGTATTTCTGCAAGGTTCTCAGCAATGGTTTTTCCTGTAACAGTAAGGCAGTCGCTATGCAAGTAACCCTGGTCAAGTAATATTTTCATTACGCCAGGAACACCACCAATCTTGTGCAGGTCTTCCATAACATATTTGCCACTTGGTTTTAAGTCTGCCAGGAATGGTGTTTTATCACTAATGCGTTGGAAATCATCCAATGAAAGATCTACATTTACAGCCTTTGCCATGGCAATCAGATGAAGTACAGCATTGGTTGAGCCCCCTAACACTATTACCAGCGTAATAGCATTCTCAAAAGCCTTTTTTGTAAGAATATCACGAGGCAATATATTTTTCTCCAGCAAACTCTTCATTGCTTCACCCAGGGTAAGCATTTCATTCTCCTTGTCTTCACTAACAGCCGGATTGGATGAACTATAAGGTAAACTAAGGCCCAGGGCTTCAATGGCAGAAGCCATTGTGTTTGCTGTGTACATACCTCCACAGGCACCAGGTCCGGGGCAAGCGTTTTCTACAACACCCTGAAAATCTTCGTCACTTATAGTTCCTGCGTACTTTTCTCCTAAAACTTCAAATGCAGAAACTACATCCAGCTTCCTCGATTTGTACTGCCCTGGAGCGATTGTACCACCATAAACCAGGATAGCAGGCCTGTTCAGCCTGCCAATAGCCATCATGGCACCCGGCATATTTTTGTCACACCCTACAACAGTTATCAAACCATCGTAACTCTGGGCATTCATTACAGTCTCAATAGAATCTGCAATAATGTCTCGAGATGGCAATGAGTACCTCATGCCAGGCGTACCCATTGAGATACCATCACTTACTCCAATGGTATGAAATACCAACCCTACAAGATCATATTCATTTACATTCTTCTTTATAGAATCTGCCAGGCCATTCAGGTGCATATTACACGGATTGCCATCGAATCCTGTGCTGGCAATACCTACCTGAGGTTTCTTCAGGTCATCTCGTGTAAGGCCAATCGCATGCAACATCGCCTGGGCAGCTGGTTGGGTTGGATCCTGCGTTACTGTTTTGCTATATTTATTTAGTTCAGACATTATAATTTTACTGTAATATTTCGTGATTTTTCTTTATAGTCGGAAGACCGAAGTCAGGAGACAGAAGAATTTCTTTGGATTTTAGACTATGGTAGTCAAGCCATGTGATTCTTCCCTTTTAATCCTGTGCTGGTAGACACTTGCGAGGACAGCACCCATACTATCCTCCCAATTCATTTTCATTTTGACTCCTTCGATTGATTTCACTCCTACAATTTCTGTAGCAGTACCTGTTAAAAATGCAGAGTCAGCTTCATGGATCATATCAACAGATAGATCTTGTTCTTTTATTTCAAAGCCAAGTTCCCTGGCAAATTCAAACATGGTATTCCGCGTTATACCAGGTAAAATATTGCCCTCCTGGGGTGTATATAGAACACCATCTTTTTCAAGGAAAAAATTGGCACCTGGCGCCTGTGCTATGTTGCCAGCTGCATCCAGCATTAATGCCTCATCAGCTCCTTTCTTTCTAGCCTCGTATGACGCAAGTATTGAATTAGTGTAATTACCAGTTAGTTTGGCGGTGTTAGGCAATGATTTTCTATCAGGGCGCTGATAAGTAGAAATAGACATGTCTAATTGATCTTTACCAAGCAGTGCCCCCCACTCCCAGGCCGCAATAAGTATCCTTGGTTTACCCTTTAAAGTTAGCTCCATGTTTGGACCCATAAATACCAATGGACGTACATAAGCATTACGAAGATTATTTTTCTTTAACAGCTGATGTGTGAGTTCAACCAGTTCAGGTGCTGTGTAATCTATTTTAAGATGCAGCGTGTTGACTGAATTAATTAGCCTTTTGTAATGCTCGGTAGCTTTGAAAAGACTCATCCCTGTAGAACTATGATATGCCCTGATCCCTTCAAAAGCACCTATGCCATAATGGAGGGTCTGATTGAAAACGTTGATATTTGTTTCGCTGGCTTTAACCCAGTTGCCATCAACAAAATAAATGCTATTTTCGGTACAATACATTTTTCAATTCTGCTATAGGATAATTCTCAATATTAATTTAATGCTTCTCTCATACAATTACTAACATTATTTAGTCAATCTTGATAACATTATAATCTGCAACAAGTTGCCTCAAGTCGTCATCTTCAACCAATCCTGTTTTATCTGCCACTAAAAGGAAGTCATCATACACACTATCAAGATCCTTTTCACCAAGCGTAACGCCTATTTTACCCAAACGATATTTCAAAGCGGCATGACCACTTCGAGCAGTTAAAACAATTTGGCTACCATCGGCACCTACTTCTGCCGGATCAATAATTTCATAATTCTGACGATGCTTAATAACGCCATCCTGGTGAATCCCCGATGAGTGTGCAAAAGCATTTCTTCCCACAATTGCCTTGTTAGGCTGAACCGGCATATTCATTCGCTCTGATACCATCTGGCTCATAGAGGTTAGTAACTCTGTTTTGATACCGGTTGTAAATGGCAGATCCGTTCTCTTATTGATAATCATAACCACCTCTTCAAGAGATGTATTGCCTGCTCGCTCACCAATTCCATTAATTGTACATTCAACCTGGGTTGCTCCGTTTTGCACAGCTGCAATTGAATTTGCCGTGGCTAATCCAAGGTCGTTATGGCAATGTGCGGCAATATCAACATTATCTATTCCTTTTACATTTTCTTTCAGATACTTGATCTTGGCACCAAACTCTTCAGGCAGGCAATAACCTGTGGTATCCGGAATATTGATAACCGTTGCACCGGCTTTAATCATTTCTTCTACCACCCTCGCCAGGTATTCGTTTTCCGTTCTACCAGCATCTTCTGCGTAGAACTCTACATCCTCAACATATTTCTTGGCATATTTAACTGCAGCTACTCCTCGTTCAATTACCTCTTCCTTCGTCATACGAAGTTTAGTGAAAACATGTAGGTCAGATGTCCCTAACCCTGTATGAATTCTTGGACGTTTAGCAGGCTTGATAGCTTCTGCAGCTACATCTATATCTTTTCTCACAGCCCTGGTTAAGCCACAAACCGAGGCATTTTTCATATTCTTTGCAATAGTGTTAACGGCCTCAAAATCTGCAGGGCTGGAAACAGGGAATCCTCCTTCAATAACATCAACCCCCAGGTTATCCAATGCTTTAGCAATGACCAGTTTTTCTTTACCATGCAGCTGACAACCCGGCACCTGTTCACCGTCTCTCAGGGTAGTGTCAAAGATTTTTATTTTGTTATCCATACTATAGCTTTTCTCAGATTGAAATGGCAAATGTAGGTTGGTTAAAAAAGTGAGAAAATGCCTAAATAAATTATAATTACAATCCCTAAACTTTAATCTCTTAGGTAGATTATTGCCATAATATGATTATTTTCGCATAATATTCAATTTTTAATTACAATGCCTAAGCCAAGATCTGATAAATTGTATGCATTGATCAAATCGATGAAATCGAGTGAAAAAAGATACTTTAAACTTTGGGTTCAGGCAGATAGAGGTAACTCCAACCCCAAATTCTTACAGCTTTTTAATCAATTAGATAAGCAGGACGATTTTGACGAAGAGGCTTTGGAGAACAATGCTGAATACCTGACCAAAGGACAGCTATCAAACCTGAAGGCAAACCTTTATACCAAAATTCTAACTAGTCTAAAATATTATAACATCTCTAACAGCCCTGATTTGCAAACACGTGAACTGGTTGATTATGCACAATTACTGTTCGACAGAAGTCTTTACCAACAATGCGATGAAATTCTAAACAAGGCCATGGCCATGGCTGATAAAACCGGTAACCTGGAAATGCATCTGATGTTATTGAAGTGGAAGAAAAAAGTGATTTCTCAGACGGTTGGACGAGATAATATTGAACGCGCAAACAAAATAATAGAGCAGGTTAAAGATGTGAATGACAGAATTAACAACATCAACACTTTTACAAACCTGCAATTGCAACTTAATTCATTATACCTGAAAACCGGTTACATTCGGAACAAAGAGGACTTTGAAAATGTAAGTGATTTATTCTACTCAAATCTTCCCGAATTAAATGAAGAGAGTTTAAGTCTGGCAGAGAAATCGAATTTGTTTTCGTTACATACAGATTTCAACTTCTTTATCCAGGATTTTGAGGCTGGCTATAAATATGCAAAAAAATGGGTTAGCCTCTTTAGTAATAAATCACTAATTCACTCTAATCTTGAGACCTATATTAAATCATTAAATAGCTTAATGATCGCACAATCCAAAATTGGTAAGTATAACGAATTCATGCGTTCAAAACGAAAGCTAAGAAACCTTGGAAGGCTTCCTGCCATTCAAATTAACGAAAACATTAGCCTTAAGCTTTTCAAGTACAATTATGTTCATGAATTCAACGGGTTATTTATGAAAGGTGATTTTAGCTATGGTGTACACCTATTTGAGAAAATTAAACCAAGAATTGAACAAGATATAGCACGATTAGGTAGTCACTCCAGATTAATTATGTATTACAAAATTGCATCCCTGTATTTTGGAGATGCCAACTTTAGTGAAGCCTTGATATGGCTTAACAGAATTATAAACACTGAACAATCAGTTATGCGAGAAGACATTCATGGCTATTCCAGAATGTTAAGCCTGATATGTCATTATGAACTAGGGCATGCCGACATCCTGGACTATCATGTGAGATCCACCTACCGTTTCCTTATTTCAAGGAAAGTTCTTCAGCAGTATCATAAATACATACTCAATTTTCTAAAGAACCTGAATGCCAATCTGTTGGAACCGGAAATGCTGGAACAGTTCAGGAAACTAAGGAAACAGCTTATGCCACTGGAATCTAACCCTTATGAAAAGAGAGCATTTATCTATTTCGATATTATTTCATGGCTGGAAGGGAAAATACAAAACCGGCCAGTACAGGAAGTAATACAGGAAAAAGCAAAAAAATACCTTAAATAATCAAAACTATGACTACAGTTTACAATGAATACTTTGCACATTACATTAACCTGGTAAATAGCGTGACACCCCTTCAATCTCTTATTGAGACACAGAAGGAATTACTTCTGCTACTGGAAAACGCTTCAGAAAAACAGGGAAACTATCGATATGCAGACGAGAAGTGGACAGTTAAAGAGGTAGTCGCCCATATCATTGATGCAGAGCGTGTGTTTGCCTATCGTGCCATGCGTTTTGCCAGAAATGACAAAACCGATTTGCCCGGCTACGATGAAAATACATATGCCCAATATAGCAATGCAAAGAACCGTTCATTAAGTGAATTGAAAGTTGAATTTGATATTCTTCGACAGTCCAGCATCGAACTTTTTAGATCTTTTAATGATGAAGCGCTTTCCAGAACAGGCACTGCCAATAAAATGCCTATTGATGTTAAATCTATTTTCTACCTCATTGCAGGTCATTGCCAACATCATTTGAATATCCTCAGAGAGAGATACGGATTATAAAAAACAGGCTCCAGCAACTCAATGCCGGAGCCTTCACTAAACACTCCCCTCTTTACTCCAAACTCACTTTTTCGTATTTT
>JBDLIU010000125.1:0-12287 GCA_039714715.1 Bacteroidota bacterium | reverse complement strand
AGATGATCAGGGGAATCCGGTAAGTATTCCCGGTAGTCTGAAGGAAGTAAAAGGCATAGGATGGTATATTGAGGAATATGGCGTTGCACAATTGTCGCTTAACCTTACAAACATTAGTATTACACCTGTTCATGTGGCATTTGATGAGGCTGTTAATAAAGCAGCAGCCAGGGGCATCAGGGTTACGGGTTCTGAGCTGGTTGGATTAGTGCCATTACAGTCAATGCTCGATGCCGGCCAGTATTTCTTACAAAAACAACAACGATCTGTAGGGGTGAGCGAAGCCGAACTTATCAAGATTGCTGTTAAGTCTATGGGGCTTGATGACCTTAAACCATTTAATCCTGAGGAAAAGATTATCGAATATATGTTGCGAGATACCGAGGCGCAACCGCTTATCAATATGAAGCTTAATGATTTTGCCGATGAAACCGCTTCTGAATCTCCCGCCCCTGGTGGAGGTTCTATTTCGGCTTATGTTGGTGTGCTTGGTGTTTCACTTGGCACCATGGTAGCCAACCTTTCAGCCCACAAGCGTGGCTGGGACGATCGCTGGGAAGAGTTTTCTGCCTGGGCCGAAAAAGGTATGGAATACCAGCAAACCTTAATGCAATTGGTAGATGAAGATACTGCCTCCTTCAATAAAATAATGGATGCATTCGGCTTGCCAAAAGGAAGCGATGAAGAAGCTGCTGCACGCCAGCAGGCTATTCAGAATGCTACCAAATACGCAACCGAGGTTCCGTTTAAGGTGTTGGATATTTCCTATAAATCTATGGAAGTAATGAAAGCCATGGCTGAATTTGGTAATCCAAATTCGGTGACCGATGCAGGTGTAGGCGCTCTTTGTGCCAGAACAGCTGTGAGAGGAGCTCTGCTTAATGTGAAAATCAACGCTGCCGGGCTTGATGATAAAAAGTTTGCCAGTGAAATTGTAATGAAAGGCGAAACCATAGCTGATAAAGCATTCGCTCTGGAAAATGAAATAATGGACGTGGTTGATTCCAAGATTTGATCATTAATGTACTCGAAGGAGCAGGCAATTGAAATGATGAATAAATGGGGGAAGGAACACTTCCCCTTCTTATTTATTATTGATTACAAGGCTGATCATACGCTTTTGTTCCCTCTAGACGAAGTGCCTGAAAATATACGCTTTGAAATTAATCATGACCCACCTGATCAAAAGTCAACCCTGAAAAAGTCTTTCCGATTTGATATAAATCCTATTTCTTTCGAGCAGTACAAAATAGCCTTTGAGAAAGTAGTACATGAGCTAAATTACGGTAATTCATACCTGCTTAACTTAACATTCCCTACCAGACTCAATACTGATCTTGATCTAAAAACCATATATGAGCTCAGTCAGGCACCCTACAGGCTTTGGATAGATAATGAGTTTGTTGTTTTTTCTCCTGAATGTTTTGTTCGCATTAATGATCAGGTTATCTCAAGCTATCCGATGAAGGGAACCATAGATGCGGCAATTCCTAATGCCAAAGAGAAAATTCTCAACGATAAAAAAGAAACAGCAGAACATGCCACTATTGTTGATCTGATTAGAAATGATCTGAACAGAATTGCTGAAGATGTAAGAGTGGATAACTACCGATATGTAGAAGAAGTAAAAACATTTGATAAAACCCTTCTTCAGGTTTCATCAAAAATTGAAGGCGATTTGCACCCTGATTTCTATGAACACCTGGGATATATATTCTTTTCGATGTTACCTGCCGGATCTATCTCGGGGGCTCCTAAAAAGAAAACGCTGGAAATAATTGACGAAGCAGAAATAACCAGTAGAGGATTCTTTACCGGTGTGTTTGGTGTTTTCGATGGCAAAAACCTTGACAGTGCCGTGATGATCCGGTATATTGAACAGCAGGATTCGGGGTTGGTGTTTAAAAGTGGAGGAGGAATCACTGCAAAAAGCAATACAAAAGCGGAATACCAGGAATTAATTGATAAGGTCTATGTGCCTATTGTTTGAAACCATAGCATGCAACAACAGCTTACTCCAAAATCTGGAGTGGCATGAGAAGCGTATGAACAATAGCCGCAAGAAACTCTGGGATTGTGCAAATGTCCTGAATCTGGATTTTATTAAGATTCCTGAATTTGCAAAATCAGGAGTATGGAAGTGCAAAGTTCTGTATAAGCAGACTATTGTAGATGTTGAATTTGAAAGTTATCAACCAAAAGAAGTTAAGTCTTTTAAATTAGTTGAGTCTGATATCGATTATTCTCATAAATACCTGGACAGAACAGGAATTGACCAGCTCATGCATCAAAGAGAGGGTGCAGATGAAATAATAATTATCAAAAATGGCTTGGTAACCGACACCAGCATTGGCAACATTTTACTTTTTGATGGAGATGTCTGGATCACTCCCGATCAACCTCTATTGCCCGGAACGATGAGGGCAAGCTTATTGGCAAGCAAACAAATTCAGACTAAAAGAATTACGGGTGAAGAATTACGAGGATACCAGAAGATTATGGTTGTGAATGCGCTTAATCCTTTTGATGTTTCAAGGGTACTTGATATTTCACCTCTTATCTACTAAAGCAGTCCAATAAAAAATTCTCTGCCTCATGGTGGTTTATTACTTCAAAAGAACACACAATGTCTTTGCTCCAGCGTAGCAAAACCTTTGTAGTATGAAAATTTAAATTACAGCCGAACTCCATCGGAGTGGAACAAAATATATTGTTAATACATTTACATTCAAATTGTATTGTACAGTATCACCACTACGTGGCTCTATTGATATTTAATTGATTTTTACTACAAAGGCTCGACAACTACGTTGCCTAAATTCGCTTCCCTTTGTCAGTTACAAAAATAACTTCAGCTTATCAGACACAATGCGATTGACACGACACTAATCAATAATCTTAATCGTTTTAACTTCCATATATTCAGGTCCCCCTTCAACAGGATAACCATCAATCAAGGAGCCTTTCACTTCCACATAAATGTCATTATAGTTATCAAGATTAATTGAATTACTCTTTAAGGCGAATAAAATATCACCTGTATTCGTTTGCAATGTATGTGTACCATACTGATAATAACTTCCCAAAGTTTCTTTAATGATGCCGGTCGAACTTTGCAAAGATTCATCGATATCTCTTTCACATGATAAACATAGCATTATAATAAGCAGAGGTGTAATTAATTTTTTCATACTATTTAATTAAACCTGTAAACACTTTTCATCCTCAATCTCTTCTACATTTCTCACACTCTTCCTGCGTTTCAAACCCATATTGAGAGCATCCGCTATAACCTATTTTTTCACAGGAATTGGTGCTTTCATTATAAAACCACCTTTCGAAATAGGCTGTGCACATTTCATCGGTTGGTGGAGTATCATAACATGTCATATTTTTAAGTTCTTTAAAAACTATTTTACCATCGCCTTCCAAATGCAGTTCGTCTCCTTTAACATAGTAGTCTGTAACATCCCTTAATATTTTAATTAATGCCTCTGCATATTCAGAATCGCAACAAATTTCAGTACAAGCTAAAGTGCTGATCTCAATATTACCTGCCTGAGGAATACTAAAGTAACCAAAACATGTGTTCACATCCAGCCCTATTGATAGTGTTGAGTCACTTTCAAACTTAAGAACATAAGTGCTGTCGGTTGCTTCGAAAGAACTACTACCACTTCTCTGGATTTTTTCAACCTTCCAGCTATTTGCTGTCAGATCAACATCTATCATTTCCTTTTCGCACGATACTCCTGCAAATAATATACCTAGTATCAATATGAGTATATATGAATTTTTCATTCTTGTTTGGTTTTTTATTACTAATTGCCACACCTGGCTACTATTTGTATTAATACTATTTCACCATCTCCTTCCATATATAATTCCTCTCCTTTGAGATAATAGTCTGTCACATTTTGAAATAACTGAATTAGTGCCTCTGCATACTCAGAATCACAACAAGCTTTTGTGCAACCAATGCTTGCTATTTCAATATTTCCGGCTTGGGGAATACTATAGTGGCCAATGCAAGTATTCACTTCTAATCCTATTGTTAAAGTGGAATCGTTTCTAAACTTAAGAAAATAGGTGTTTTCAGTCTTTTCAAAAGAACCGCTACCTCTTCTCTTGATCTTCTCAACCTTCCAGGTATTGAGAGTTAAATCAACATCGACTATCTCCTCTTGACATGACATCCCCAACAAAGTCATGCCGAATATCAATATGAGTCCATATATAGAATTCTTTCTCATAATTCTTCTTCTCCCCTAATCTGTATACGTTAAATCAATATACTCAAGAGTACATCCCTCCAGGTTAACTTCGAAATCCCCTAAATATTTCAAGGTTGATGAACAGGTAAGCCTTGCTGTATATTCATATTCACCTTCGGGTAATTCCAAAACAACTAAAGTATTATCGTCTTCAGAATCGCATTCCGGTTTATTATCATCCAGTGGTAATCGTGGTTCTTCAAGGACCCCAACTAATTCATCATCGATGTAAATCTCAACATCAAATGAACCACAGTTTAATACTGCCTGGGCATTGGTATAAAAGATTACCTTCCCGTTATGTTCCGGTTCCTCACATCCCAGTGCTCCTACAAAGAAAAATATTATAGCAACTAAAAAAATCTTTTTCATTCTTCTGTTTCTCTCTATTCAATATACTTATTGATCAATCTCACCATCAGGTCGTTCAGGTATTCTACTTCATATTCTCCTACGCTGGCTTCGAGGTGATCATTGCCTATACCGCTGTCGTTTGTGATAAACACATATGTTCCATTGGTTGAAATTGAAAAGAACCGCATCAGGAACTCAGTCTCTTTGTCTATACCACTGGCTGTAATCGGAATAATCTTTATCCCTTTCTCTGCCGCTTTTTTAATATAAGTATGAATTTCATCAACTATCTGTGTCTCATAGTGAGGTGGCGCATCCAGTAGCAGGAATGCAATTCTTGTTCTGGCATCATCAGACCATTGTAGTTGTTCTATCCCTGTTTTCAGGGCAGTATGCACAGCTTCGGGATAGTCTCCTCCTCCGGCTGCTTGCTGCTGTGCGATATAACCTTTTGTTACACCGATACTTTGTGAGAAATCAGAGTGTTTCACAAGGTAATCGTCTCCAATATCCCGATAGAAAACAGAAGAAGTATAGATATCTGCTGACTGGTTATCGTTTGCTGCCCTTTGAATTACACTTTCCAGATCATCCTTTAAAAATTCCAGCTCATCGCTCATTGAGCCCGTGGCATCCACAATAAAAGATATTTCAACCTTATTGCTGTTTTGCATAGTTGAACTAATCATGACTTCGTTAACACCACCATCTTTAAAGAGATGTAGGGCAGTTCTATACCGTATATTATTAACATAAAATTCGCTTAGATCAACCTCTTCAGAGCCGGCAAATAATCCGGGAAACAATTCTGCTATACCATTATTGTCTGTTCTGGCAATCCATGTTGGTTCGCCATTCTTCCTTAACTCAACCTTTGCATTAACAACCGGAGTGCCATCAGTAATTTTTACTGAAACACGGTTCCGGGTATAAAATCTCCAGTAATCTGGTTTATCTGAATAGGTTTGCCCATCTAACAGGTCTGTCCAGAAATTCCAGTTTTCCAAATCATTCCATTCTCCTGCTGTTATTAATCCCTCCTGTCCAGTATCATTTCCTGTACCTGAAGGTGAAGAAGAAGATCCGGATGAGGAGCCAGAGGAAGAACTAGAATAATATCCTTTTGATCCATCAGATAAAGCATCTTCCATATCACTACCACCTGGCAAGGGATCTTCTAAACCACACCCTGCTCCCAATACTAAAAACAGAATAATTATTAATGAATATAATCGTTGCATGTGTCTAATTTTTAAATAATAATAACCAATCAGAAATTGTGTTGATTTCAGTCTTTAGACACTTAAAAAGTAATATTGGTTGGAATGAAAGTTGACTATTATTTAGATTATTTATTAGAGAGAAGCTAACGCTTTTTCTTCTTTAGCAATCCCACCTCTTTATCAGTAAGGTGCCGCCATTTACCACGGGGGAGGTTCATTTTGGTCAGGCCTGCATACATTACGCGATCCAGTTTTTCGATCTTATAACCAAAGTGTTCGAAGATTCTTCTCACAATTCTGTTTCTGCCGGAATGAATTTCTAAACCAATTGACTTATTATCAGTAGTAAGAATAGCAATTTCATCAATTTTTACCAGGCCATCTTCCAGCGTTATGCCCTCTGCTATTTCACTAAAATGCTGTTTAGAAAGAGGATTATCCAGATCAACCTTATAAATCTTTTTTATGTTATATGAAGGATGGCTGAGTTGCTCTGCCAGTTCACCATCATTGGTAAGCAACAGCAATCCGGTTGTGTTTCTGTCTAAGCGACCTACCGGATAAAGCCTTACATCGGCAGCCTTTTTTACCAGGTCCATTACGGTTCTTCTGTCGTGCGTATCTTTAGTAGTGGTAATAAAATCCTTGGGTTTATTAAGCAATACATAAGCATAATCTTCTTTTCTGAGAAGTCTTTTGCCCATAAATACCTTGTCGCCGGGCATTACTTTGTAACCCATTTCGGTAATTACCTTCTTGTTCACCCTGATCTTCCCATCAGCAATCAACACATCTGCTTCTCGTCTTGAACATACACCGCAGTGTGCTATGTAACGATTCAGCCGTATTCCTTCAGGCTTACTGTCTTTCTCTGAATTGCTACGGTCTTTAGAAGGTTTTTCTTTTTTATATTTTGATAGGTCTATTTTCTTTGCCATGGTAGTGCAAAGGTAGTCTATCTCAATAGCAATAGAGACTCATCAATCTAAAGTGTTTGGATTTTGAGATTTGTTCTTATTCTTCGATCTTCGGAGTCACGTCTTCCGACTCCATTCCAACCTCACTACCTTCCTTGGCAAAGTCAGTAGGTGTTGGGAGTTCGGCAAGCTCGTTAATACCAAAGTAATCCATAAACTTAGGACTGGTACCATATAGAATTGGTCTTCCAATACTCTCTGCTTTACCCTGGATTTCTATCAACCCTTTTTCAAGAAGCTTATTAACAGTATAATCACAATTAACCCCCCGTATCTGCTCTAATATTGTTTTGGTAACAGGTTGTTTGTAGGCAATAATCGAAAGCGTTTCCATAGATGAGGATGACAACCTCCTTTTTGATTGCTGTTTTACAAGAATTCCAATGCTTGCCTGGTATGCCGGTTTAGTCAGGAACTGATAACCACCACCTGATTTAACAATGTCAAAGGAATATTGATCATCGCTATATTTTTCATTCAGCTTATCAATTGCTCCCAAAATATCCTTTTCAGGAATCTCTGTCTCAAACATTTCCGACAAGCTGCTTTTTATTTCGCTCAACTTTAGTGGGCTTGTTGAGCAGAATATTAAGGCCTCAATGTGATTATTTAATAATTCCAACTATTTTCTCTCCTGAAGTTTGGCTTCAATGCTCATCATTGTATGAGGAACTGCTCTCAGCCTTTCTTTGGGTATTAGCTTACCGGTTACTTTGCAAAGACCATAAGTACCATTCTTAATTCTGATCAAAGCATTATTAAGATTATTGATAAACTTTTGCTGACGGGCGGCCAGTTCGTTTACATTTTCTTTCTGACTTGTCTCTGCGCCATCTTCCAAAACCTTCGATGTTATGTTTGTATCATTCGTGCCGCTGGACAAACTACGGTTAAGTGATTGCTTTAATAAATTAAGCTCATGTTGGGCTTTTTCTAATTTTTCAAGAATAAGAGATTCAAATTCTTTTAGCTCTTTATCAGAGTATCTGGTTCTTTCTTCTCCGGCCTTCATTTTGTTATTGTTTGGATAATCGTGTCGCGAAAATAACCTGTAGCCGTCAATAAACAAAAAAGTATTTTTTAATAATTTTCTGTCTATTATTACTTTCTAAATCTAAATACCATGAAAAACCCCACGATAACTCGCTTATTAACCCTATTTATTTTAGTACTATTTGTTGGTGGATGCCAGACCAACAATCAAACCGAAAGCCTTCAAGAAGAAGAAACTTCCCAAAGCAAGGAAGAACTAAAACCCGGCCCCATTACACTTGTAATTCACGGAGGAGCAGGTACAATCTTAAAGAAAAACATGAGTCCTGAAAGGGAAGCTGAGTATAGGGCTAAGCTGGAAGAAAGTCTGAATACCGGTTACGAAGTATTGAAAAAGGGAGGTACCAGTGTAGAAGCTGTAATTGCTACGCTACAGGTAATGGAAGAATCGCCCTTGTTTAATGCAGGCGTTGGCGCTGTTTTCACTAATGAGGGGGTAAATGAACTGGATGCTGCCATTATGGATGGTGCATCCGGCATGGCAGGCGCTGTGGCCGGTGTTAGAACTATAAAAAGTCCGATTGAGGCTGCTTACCAGGTAATGACCAACTCTAAGCATGTAATGATGTCGGGTAAGGGTGCTGAAGATTTTGCTGCCAGCCGCGGACTTGAAGTTGTTGATAACTCTTACTTCTATACTGAGCGCAGGTATAATTCTTTACAAAAAGCAAAAGAAAGAGAGGCCGATGAAGCAAGCGCAATGTTACCATACCAGGATTGGAAATATGGTACTGTGGGAGCCGCAGCGCTTGATCAGGATGGAAATATTGCTTCAGGAACCACTACAGGTGGCATGACCAACAAAAGATTTGGTCGCATTGGCGATGCGCCTATCATAGGTGCCGGAACCTATGCCCATAATGAAAGCTGTGCCATTTCTGCAACGGGTCATGGAGAATTTTTCATTCGCAATGTGGTTGGATACGACATTGCTGCCCTTATGAAATACAAAGGCATGAGCATTACTGAGGCTGCCGATGAAGTAGTTATGAAGAAGTTGGTGGAAAAAGGCGGATCCGGTGGTGTTATCGGGCTTGACCGCCAGGGCAATGTGATGATGACCTTTAACAGCGAAGGAATGTACCGTGGCTTTATAAAAGAAGAAGGCAAACCACAGACTTTCATTTATAAGGATGAATAAAGTATTGATACTGGTAGTAGTACCAGTCCGCTAGTCGCAGAACTGGCAGGTATCCTGCGACCAGTATATAACAATTTATCTTCTCATTCTTCCGTCCCTTTTTTTATCCATTTAGCAAGATTAAATAGATCAATAAAAACATGACAAATAACATGTTAAGGAGTGCTATATATCAGTTTTTTTTGCTTTATAAATGTCTAACTTAGCATCGCTTTTTTACTACCCGAAAGCAATATTTTTTGAGCTATATTTTGAGTTGGTGTTAGGCAAGGTTAAACATACAATAACACTATAGAAATGGCTACTTATAAACGACTACTAATCTTCTTTTTTTTACTTTCTTCTTTGCATGTTTATGCTCAATCTGAAGAAAATTGCGGTGAAGGCAAGGTGAAATCTGGTTTACATGGATTTGTTAAAAACGATGTGTTTTTTGATTCGCGTCAGACGGTTAATGTTAGAGAAGGTCACTTCCTTCTTTATCCTCAGAATGTAGATCTTGATTTTGATGGGAATGATATAAATGCCAAACCATCACTTAACATGCTTTCTATTCAAACACGTTTGAGTGTAGGTGCAACAGGACCTGATATCTGGGGAGCCAGCACATCTGGATATATTGAGGGCGAGTTTTTTGGTATGACAAACCCAGATATCAATGGATTTCGGTTACGCCATGCATATGTAAGAATTAGCTGGTTAAATTCTGAACTTATGGTTGGACAATTCTGGCACCCCATGTTCCATACTAAGTCCTGCCCTATGACAATATCCTTCAATACAGGTGTACCATTTCAGCCATTTACAAGAAATCCTCAAATCAGGTTTACGCATCGATTAGGCAATATAAGTATAATGGGTACAACATACTGGCAGCGTGATTTTGCCAATACTGGTCCAGATGGTGTTAGCTCAATTTATATGAGAAACTCATCAATACCGGGCATGAACCTGAGATTGGAATATCATTTGGTTTCTGAAGTAAATAACGAACTGCTTATTGGTGGATCATCAAACTACAAAGTCATTCAGCCACGAATTGAAACCGCCACTGGATTTAGTACCTCAACAAAATTTGGGAGCACTGCCTTTTCAGCCTATATGAAGTTTATTACTAAAAAGCTCACGGGGAGGCTAATGGGTGTCTATGCGCAGGATGCTTACGATATGATAATGCTGGGTGGATATGCAGTGAAGGAAGTTTCTGATCCAATCAGACAGTATGAAGAATATACAACTATCAATACCCGGAGCATATGGGCTAGCATCTATACCAATAGTGCCTACTGGCAGTATGGTTTGTTTGCAGGGTTTACCGAAAACCTTGGCTCCAGGGATGAGATTGTTGGAGACATTTATGCGCGAGGTAGCAATATTGCCTATGTTTATCGTCTTTCTCCAAGGGTGATTTACAATGCCGAGAAGATCAGAGTTGCCGGAGAGGTTGAATATACCACAGCTGGTTATGCTACTAAAGATGGCTTTGGCATTGAGAGTATAGATGAGTTTGGTGTTGTTACTGAGTCTCAGGCTGTCTCCAATCTGCGAGTGTTGGTGGGTATGTATTATTTCTTCTAGGACTACAAGATACTGGTCGTAGCATCGATGCTACGACCAGATAGTTTTAACTAGAACCCGGTTGCCACCACAACCTTTTCCCTGTATCTGGATGTTTGGGCATCATTGGTTATACTTTCTACCATAATGATGTAGTGACCCAACGGTACAAGAATTCCGTTCTTATCTGTTCCATCCCAGTTAAAAGATGAGGTGGCCCCAACCAGGGCGTTGTTTGCTACCTGTTTAACAGGCACTCCTTGAATGTTGTAAATAGTGATTGTAACCAAAGAACCCGCCAGGTCGTCACTCATACCTATTGTGGTAAAATCATCTACACCATTGGCATCTGGAACAATCACTTTGGGCTGGACACTTACTGCTCCATCTGTTTTATCAACTGATTGTTGTGAGTTTTCATACCCTGGGGTTGCATAGTTTTCGGTAGAGGCTGCCGAAGCCCAGTTAGATGAAAGATAACCCGGCCCAAAAAAGTTTATCCTTTCCAGAGAAACACCATCATAACTTGCCAGGTATTGGAAATGCCATGCTTCTTCATACCTGACAGAATCGATTACCTCCTGGCTCTCATTCATCAGAACCACATGACCACTACTATTAGACATTAAGGGTATATCTTGTTGAAAAATAGCTTCTTCCAAAGCATAAGGGTATTCATCAAGTACAACGGATGGTTGCTTAGTAAACACCCGGTAGGAGTTGGGCTTCAGCAAACTGCTTATTTCAATTTCTTTTTCTGAGCCTTCACCATCTAATGTCCAGTTATGCAATGATATGTGTTTAGGTGAACTATTATACACTTCAACAAAGTCGACACCTGTACTGCTTGGATTAAATAGTAATTCACTGATTACAATATCTCCCTCTTCTGCTGGTTCGGGAAGTACAACCTGCCAGCTATCCTGATCATTGATGTTTCCTGCGCAATCTACAATTGTATTTGCAACAATATTATAAATCACCCTTGGAGCAAGCGGTTCAACTACCACCAGTATTTCATCAAAATTCCAGTTTGTATAATCAATGCTTAATACACTGCCGCCTTCCAGCACAACTTGTGGTAATTGCTCACTTAAAGTCTCACTAAATTGTACAATTATTGAATCGCTGTTCAATACAAAAGCTTCACTAATGGTTGGGGGCGTATCATCGCTAAGCTCCGTTCTGACAGAATTTACACTACCTGGCGTTCCTCCCCGGGAATTAGTGCTAGCAGTCCATATGCCATTTCCTTTACAACTAACTTCAGGATCGATAAGTTCCAACGACCAGCCGCCATAACGTTTAAGCTCATCATCATACCATGAGTCATCATATTCAACATAATCAATGATTTCACCCAACTCGTTCGTCAATGAAATTCGATCCGTGGAATTATTGAGCGATGGCCATATCGACAATCCCAATGTTGAGCCATAATCTCTGATTAAATCTACATCAGATGCTTTACATAAAATCAGAAATGAGTCGGGCAATAATACCGTAGAGGGGAGGAGAACAGAAGTCGACAAATCAGAATATGACCATTCGGTCATATTAATAGCTTTATTGGTTGGATTATACAGTTCAACATACTCTATTTCTGGCAAATCTTCCGTAGGAGCAGGATCTGCCATGATTTCATTGATCACAATATCGCCTGCTTGAACTGGCGATTCATCAATATAATAAAACCGAAATGAAGCCT
>JBDLIU010000124.1:0-12319 GCA_039714715.1 Bacteroidota bacterium | reverse complement strand
AACAAATAAAGAATTGATAGTTAAGAAATAAAGGATTACCGGACTAAATAATTAATTATTAGAGGAGTTTTATCATTTTGTTGAACGTATCCTTTCAAAAGGCAGTTTGTCTAATAATGCCTCAAACCTGGGATGTCCTTCAAGCGGATTCAGTTTTGGATCAACTTTCATGGCAAATATGTAATTTTTATTAGGACCTTCTTCGTGCGAAATCTCAAGCCAGTCAATTGCTTTTTCGTAATCCTCCAGGCCCATATAAATAATACTAATTAAATAAGCTGGCACAAATTTTTCTTTCTGTCTTTCCAAGTTATATTTTAAAGATATCATAGCTTTTTCACGCTCTCCATTTAATCCATAGGCATAACCTAACGCCCAATTGGTTTCAGCTCCCGGCACTTTTCTACTTAAAAAAGTAGCAATTCCTTTATCTACCTGATTGTTAACCGTATATGTTAAACCAAGAACCCAAACGGCATAATCTTCATTACTTTCTTTAGAAAGTTTTTCAAGTTTTTCTATTTCGTCATCCCAATTTTCCTTCCCCCACCCAGAATTAACGGCATTGTCAACTTGAAGCCTGATATTTAAAGGGTCCAATTCAATTGCTTTTATAGAATATGCATTGCCGCTTTCAATATCACCCATTATAAGTTTTAATGTAGCAAGCCACCTATATGCCTCAACATTATTAGGATTAAGCTCAATAGCTTTCAACAAATATTCTTCTGCTTTTGAGAAATCCAGATCATGAAAATAAATAATGCCTAATATTGAGTAACACTCAGAAATATCGTTATCAAGCTCCATTGCTTTCATAATCAGATCAATAGTAGTGCCTTTGATATCCCTGATGTTTGACCTGGCATAATACATGTCGTTGATATAGGCTTGCGCTTTAGCCACATAGGCAGGAGCAAACGAAGGTTCAAACACAATTACTGAATCAAAAATTGATAATGTTTCTTCAAGGTAATCCCGTAATCCAGTTGGTCGCTTAACTAATGCCATACCTTTTAAGTATAAATCATATGCTTTCGGATTTTTTAAACTTGGATAAGATTTGCTTTCATCATTAGTGGCTATATTCAGTTTTTGGGCTATATCTGTAGCGATATTATTTTGCATGCCAAGAAGATCATTGTAGGGTTTATTATATACTTCTACCCATAGCTGAGCATCTTCTTTGGCCTCAATTAATTCAATATTTATTCGGATGTTATTTTTTTCTTTCTGAACACTGCCATCCAGAACATACTTTACACCTAGTTTTGAGGCAATTTCTGGTGTTGATAGTCCAAGTTTTTCAAATTTCTCTATTGAGTTTCTGGAAATGACCTTCAAATGGCTGGCTTGCCCAAGATTAATTCTGATGGCTTCTGAGATTCCTGCAGCCAGGTACTGATTACTCTCCTCAACGCTGAAGTCGCTAAAGGTGAGTACAGCAATACCATCATTAACCGATGCACTTCGACCATAGAACAAGTAAGCCATTCCGAGCACAACAACCAGAAAAACGGATGTCAGGATAACTTTTGTTCTCATGTTAACCATATTACCCAGGGTGGAAGAAGGTTCTTTTGTTGACTTGGTAACCTCCTTAACTTCCACAACTGTTTTATCGCCTCGTACGCCACCAATTACTTCTTTTATAGCATTTGCAATTTTATTTATCTGATCGCGATAGAAGGTTTTGTTCAGGTTGTCATGTGGATTTTCTTCTTCAGCAGAGAGAGGCCGGTTTACTCCTGTAGTTCGATATATGAAATCTATTGATCTTAGAGCACCATCAATTTCTTTTTCAAATAATTGCTTGTCACACTTTTCTAATTCATGAATCCGAACAGGAAGAATCCGTTTACAAACATTCCCATTAGGCAGGGTAATATCCAGTCCTATCTTATCGTTTTTTACCAGATCCAAAAATGGTTGTAATTCATGCTGCCAGGCAAAGCTCTTTGGATCACAATAAGTTTGTGAAAGGATCGGGATAAATATAAGGCACTTAAGCTTCTTACTTAGAGAAAGGTCTACATCATGAGTCTCTAAAAGGCCATCATGAGGGTTTTCATCAAAATATATGCTGATATCTTCCTTGAAGGTAGCCTCAATCTCATCTTTAAGCGCCTCAACGAAATGAGTCACCCAATGATCTGCTCTATTATCCTTTTGGCGATAGGATATAAAGATATCATACTCGTAACCTGGTATTATAGAAGGCATAGGTTCAAAAATTCACTATTAAATTAATGAATTTTTATGAAAGACTGAATTTTAGATTTGATATTAAATGACTTGATCTTATAATCTCATATTTTATTAACCGAATCAATCATGGCAAAATAATTTTCATCCGGGATATAATTGGGGATACTGTTTCCTGATCCCAGGGCATAGCCACCATCCTTCATTCCTGTTTTAAGCATTGCTACTGATCGTTCTTGAATTACATCGGGAGTACTGCGAGCTAAAAAATCCATATCAATACCACCCATGATAGCAATGCGGTTGCCCCATAAATCATACGCATCTTCGACTGGTGTTATCTGGTCTTCGAATGAATGTTTAGCATCATATTGCATATCATCAATCACATCATCCATAACATCTGTGAGGTTACCACATGAATGCAGAATAGCAATTTTGCCAGCTTTGTGGATGGTTTCCACCATTTTTTTATGCCATGGGAAAACCCAGCGCCTTAGCATTTCAGGTGAAAGCATGGTCTGGTTTTTATATCCCCAGTCGTCATTAACAATGCAGGCACCAATGGTATCGATAGGAGCAACGATCTCATAGAACTTTAATAGCCGTTCACCTACATGATCGAAAATTTCTGTAGTGAGTTCCTCATCAAGAAGACTCATCATGCAGAGATTCTCAAATCCAACTATATCGAATACATTTTCCAATAATCCGCCATTACTGCTTGCAATGAGTTTCATGCCATCAGGCAGGATTTTCGAAAGATCATGATACAAGTCGTAATCACCCCTGGTTGCATCAGGCCACTGGTATTGCTCAAAGCTTTCACGATCTGTGATCATGTTCCCTTCATTCAAAGAGTGACTTTCTATTACTTCCTGATCACCCTTTGGGAAGGCTAATGTCTTGGTTCTCCATGCCGATATTGTTGTGTAATCGTACCCGGCGTTGGTAAATGCTGTGATCAACCTGTTAAACGGTGCTAATCTTGTTGAATTATCTTCAACAGATTCACCGGAAAGTTTACCAATTACCCTGTCATTCATGGCAAATTCAAACAGGGTAGGGCGGTCAGGCACTTCTCTCCTAATCACTTTTAAGAGTTGATTAAAGTCCGGTTTAAAATTGATTGATCTTTTATAGTATGCAGAGTTCATAGGGAGAAAAATCCTATGTGAAAATAAGAATTTGTGATTTAATTAACTATCTGCCAATGGTATATCTTTCTCTTCGGCAATGCCCTTCAACATCTCCTTAATTTCCTGGCATGCATTCATATTACTTCTGAATTTGAATGTTTCGTTTTTATCAGTAAGGCTGAAAATCACCTTATCATCATCCAGCCTGATTTTTACTATTTCATTCCAGTTGACTTGTACTGTGGGTTTAAGAAAAGCGTCTCTGTATTCAATCAATGAATCTGTCACTTTAAATCTTAACGCATACTTAGATTTTTCCGAAAAACCCATCAATCCAAAAAATACCTGGTGGAGACCAGCCACGATGAACATAATGCCTACAATTTCCCAGTCAGAAGTCCAGACCATTCTTGTGCCAAGAAGGATAAGAATGATGCCTGTAATACTAAATAGCCATTTATTTGTTGTTGCCGAAAAGTTGTTATTAGTACCAATGAGTATGGTTTTTTCCATGATAGTACTTAAGAAACTGTTTATACAATTTACCGAATTTTATGCTACCATGCAATATTATTGATTGATAATAACGCCCTGAATACAGGTGGTATGGTTTCAAAAGTCCACAGCGTCTCCGCATCCCTGTCAATTGGGATAGCATAAGACGCTGTGGGATGTATAAATTCAGGTATTAGATGCTAGTTAGTTATCGTCAGTTCCACCACCATCTCCATTACCATTCAGTTTCTTTTTGTCTTCAAGATCAACGGCATGATACATGGCAGCAAAAGCAGCCGATATCCAGATAACGGCAAATATTACCCCTACAAACAAGGCAATAAGCCCACCAATAACAATAGGTATTGTTAGTAAGCCCATGCCAAAGATGGTCCAGCCATGTCCTCTGGTCATTGCCCAGCTTTTTTCTACGGCAGCCACTGGTTCCAGCTCCTTATCCATTACCAGGTAAGGCACAAATGCCAACCTGACAGCCAGTATTATTCCGGGTACTATAAGAAACACAAATCCCAGCCCAATAATGGCAAAGGTTAATAAATTGGCAAGTATTATATTCAGGTAATTCTTTTTGAATCCGCCAAACATCTCCTGGAAATCTATTTTTTCATCCCGGATGCCTCTTAAGTATAAAAGATTTGCTCCGTATTTAAGAACGGGTAAAACCAACAACATATAGCCTGCAGCAATTATTTGCAAAAAGACCATTCTTTCTGCTGATACAACCCTACCTGACTCGGTAAAGGTCTCATAATCATTAATTATTCCAAGTGGTGCATTGGCAAATCCAATAACTACACTAATTAAAAATAAATGCAGGAAGTATTTCCACATTTGTTGCCATCCAAATCCGTAACTCCCTGTAACCGTTGCTTGAGGTATTCTTTCCATTTTTCTCTTATTTGTTACATTCTAATTTACGTGCATTACAAAATTATTCCTTCCAACTTTAGTAGTGTTTTAAAATTCACTACCAAGGTATTAGTATGAAGTGCCAGCATTTCATAATTTTAGTATATAAATAAATTGAATTTGCTAAGTCTTATTTTCATAGTAGCTTTTATATTCTGCCTGGCTGTGGTAGTTGCCAGTATATTAATTGCGCATAAGTCTATTAATACATATAACACTGCGTTTCATAAAAACTATTTTTATTACCTGGTCACCTTTTTTGCTTTTGCTTTATATGGTATCTGGGGTCAGATAATCATGAGAGTGCTACTGAATTCTCTGGAGATAAGAGGAGAAGTAGTGGAAACAGTAGCTAATTTCCTGCCGGTACTGGGTTTCCCATTTCTTGTTATTTCATGGATTATGCTGATTAAGGTAGCTTTTTCTATTGTTGACAAGCCTTCTGCAAGGCAAATTCCGTTGACACATATGGTAATTCTAATTTTATTTGCTATCTCGATTTGGGGGATTTTCTCATATCAGGATGAGAATAATCTCTTTTTGGGGCTCCAACTAATGTATGCTGAAATAGGATTACTGGCTGTCATTGATTTTATATACATGTTTATGTTTGCCGGAGTTGTTTATTATTTTTTAAGATCACAGAATGGTCCATTCAGAGAAATTATAATCCGATTTATATCACTGATGCTGGCTGGATTTGTTTTAAGAGTGTTGTCGCTATCACTGATAGAAGTTAGTCAGTGGGTGATGCCTCTACTTATACTGGTATATTTTGTGTCTAATTTTTTACCAATACTCTATTTGAGCACTAAATCTGACATGATTTTTGTTCCAGTTCATGTAGATAACCCTAATGAGGAAAGAATAGAACAGATTTATAATAAGTACAAAATCACAAAAAGGGAAAAGGAAATTATAGCACAAATCTGCCTGGGAAAAACCAATCAGCAGATTGCAGATGAACTATTCATAAGCCTTCAAACTGTTAAGGACCATACACACAGGATATATTCCAAGATAGGGGTCAATAGTAGAATGAAACTGGTACAGTTGGTAAATGGGTAGTTGATTTTACCTAATATGAGTTTCCTTTAGTATCCCAGGCAAACTAATTATGCCTGGTGATTAAGCTGCTGCTTTTTTTACAACACACTCTATCAATTGGGGCTTAACCAGGTTTTCAAAGTCTTCATAGGCCATTTGAACAAGTTCGGTATGGGAGCCTGCATTAAAAGCAATCAGGTGGTCCTTAGCAAGGCTTTTATCAACAAATACTTCCATATCATATAGATTGCCAAATGGGGGCATAGTACCTACTTCACAGGCAGGGAAAAAGGTTTGAAACTCCATTTCATTTGCAAGCGTAATGTCTTCTATTCCTAAAGTCTCTTTTAATGTCTTAAAATGTACATGTCTATGGGCTGGAACAACAACCATGGCCATTTTACCTTCAATTAGAACCATAACAGTTTTGGCCATGTCTTTGCCGGATATATGTGCAGAATGGGCAACCTGCTGTGCGGTGTATGCTTTAGAATGCGAGATTGTAGTATACTTTACATTGTTCTCGTCCAGAAATTTTTTAAGTTTTTGCAGAGGCATAGTTTCGGTGTTTAGGGTGCAACATATAATTACTTATAATTTCGTAATATTTATTGTCAAAAGCAATGATATTGGTCAGGGTAGGTATATCTGTGAGAAATATGAATTATTTCTTGATACCTATCTGTTTGGATAAGCGGGAAAAACCATAAATGGATACCTGCCCGACTATTAGCGAATTATCTAAAAGGTCTTAGTTGATATTTTACCAGTGACATTTCTGCCAAACTGATAAAAGGATAAAAAGGTAACATCCGGAAGATCAAGTTAACAATCTAATTTTATGATGTAAATTAGCCTCTCAAATAACAATTTCGGAAGAGTTTTAGACAAGATGAAAGTAGCCACGACAATACTTAGAATTACATTAATTACACTGTTCCTAACCACCATTTTTAACCAGATGACAATTGGTCAGGATATTCAATTTGATTATAAACTTGTTATTGCAGGAGGCGGGCAATTACCTGATACCATTTTCAAGGAATTTCGCAGGTTGGCAGGCTCCAGGGGGAACCTGGTGGTAATTCCTACAGCATCAAGTAGAGAAGTTGAGGTTGAAAAGGTAAAGGAGCTATGGAAATCCAGAGGGTTTCAAGATGTAAGCATCCTGCATACTCATGACCGGGAGGTAGCCTTATCCAAAGGATTCTCTGATCCTCTCAAAACAGCTACAGCAGTATGGTTCAGTGGCGGATCACAACATAGGATTGCTGACGCCTACCTTGGTACACCTGTGGAAGAGGAATTATATAACCTGGTTCAGCGTGGTGGTGTAATAGGAGGAAGTTCAGCTGGAGCTGCGATCCAGTCGAAGGTTATGATTAGAGGAGGAGATGACCAACCGAAGATATCAACCGGATTTGACTTGATCCAGGACGCTATTATTGATCAGCACTTTCTGAGAAGAAATAGGATTTCCAGGCTTATCGGTGCTATAATGGTACACTCTGCTATGACAGGTTATGGTATTGATGAAGGAACAGCTATAGTTGCAATTAATGGCAAATATAAAGTTATTGGCAAATCTTACGTGATACGTGTCCGGATAGTGGAAGGGGAGATAAGAATTGATTCGTTTGAAGATGGAGATATTATAAATAATACCGATAATTAATATCATCACCTGGACCATTATATCTGCCTGTCTGACCTTTGGCGCATAATTTCACCGGTGTTTTCGCTTTAAGGATATCCATGGCCAGCAAATCGTTGCTGTTTTATAGATATCTTGAGTTGTTATATGGTGACTGATAAGTAGGCTGGGAAAGTCTTATTGCATATTTTGATAAAATACCTATCGATGAGTCTTAATTCAATTTATTTATAATTCTAATTGACATGGCATTAATTAAACTGTAACTTGATAGACAATAATTATATAAATTGTCAATCATGAAAAAGAAGCTGTTAATCATAATAGTTGTCATATTGGTAGTAGCGCTAACGATATTCAATACTGTGGTAATGGGGGTGCTTGCATCCGCGACCTGGATATACATGGCATTGATGGTTCGGAAGAAGAATATTGGTATATCACATGAACAAACAGAGCCGGTATTAGCCAAAAGAAACTTAAAATGGTTGAAAGCATCTTTGATATTATCTGCTATATTATTTTTTGTTTCAATAACCAGTCTTATTCTGCACAACACTCTAGATGACCATTCAGAAGATCAGGTGTCTTTCTTTTTTTTTACGCTTGGGGTTTTATATTTGTTTGTCCTTACAACTGCTGGCGGAATGTTTGTTTTTCTAAAGGCACAGAAAAAAATATAATTGAGAGATATAGAAACATATTTCTGCCTTATTACTTCCCAATACAGTAAGTGAGATACGTTTTACTGGGCATTTCAACTTGTGTAATCTCAGCTCTTATTTCACTCATGGTTGGTGGATGGTCTGCGGGATGTTGGTACAATGTAATAAAATCGTATCTTAGCACTATAAATTTTTAAATCATGAGTAACGGAACAGTAAAGTTTTTCAATAACGCAAAAGGATTTGGATTCATCACACCAGAAGATGGAGGGAAAGATGTATTTGTGCATGCAAATGGATTAATTGATGAAATCAAAGAAGGGGACAACGTAAGCTACGATGTAGAAGAAGGTCCAAAAGGATTGAATGCCACTAATGTGAAAGTCAATTAATCGATTACTTTTAACTTATTTGTATAGAAAAGACTTGTCATAACCGATAGGTCTTTTTTTGTAATATTAAATAAATGTGCCTAACAAAAAACTAAATAGCATTAAAACGCAATTTAGTTAAACATTGTGTAGCATAATGATAGAAGATTATAGATTTAATTATGTGATAATTAAATCAACGCATTTGGATGGTGCAATGTTAATCAGATCAATTATTTTTTAATAGGAGGTTTAGTTTCTATTATCTTTCGAAAACAACTTAATAGTCTAAAGAATTGTTTATTTATAAACCTTAATAAAGAAAATTGGGTAAGAGATGAACCTTAAGGTTATACCACAGGGATAATCTTCATCATTATCTCGATAATCTTATTTATAATTGCGACTGCTTCTTAAGTACTCTTTTCTTTGGATATGAACCTCAAACATGCAGATTAGAGCAAATAAACGATGATTTGACTCCTGCTACTTCCCAATACAGAATGTACGGTACATGCCAGTAGGCATATTATCTAAAGTGAACTCACCAGGTGATGTAATACTTGTCTGATGTCCATGGCTAAATGGTCGTTAGTGAGGCCTTTGCCAATACCTTCCAATGCCTTCTCTAATGCATTTTTAGTCTGCAACAGTTCCTGGTGGTGACGAACTTAAATGAAATTAATTTCTAACCTAGGCTAATTTTTTCCATTTCAAGTAATCTTGACCAGGTATTATCAGTATGTTCCTGTATATCTTTTAAAATTTGTTCATTCCCTTTCTTAAATAAATGCCGAAATCTTCCTTGTACTTTCATGCAATCTGTAACCGGATAATTTCGCTCAGGAAGATAGTTGATATTATATTTCATATGTTCTATTTCAAAAAGGGGATACATTCTTGTTTCAACTGCGAGTCTTGCAATTGAGATTGAAAGCGCAGGGTCGGTTTTATGACCTGGAGGACAAGGGCCATCAATCATAAGAAGTCTAAATCCCTCAGTATCTCTTGCACGCACCATTTTAGCTCTTAAATCTTCCATAAATGCTAATGATCCTGTAGCGGCATATGGGATATTATGTGCACCAACTATTCCCATTAAATCTTTGGGCCAGGATTTTTTATATCCCGCATCGGGATTAGTAGTTGTAACAGCTCCGTATGGTGTAGCGGTACTTGTCTGAATGCCAGTATTCATATAAGCACCGTTATTGTTTACAATATATAGAATATTTTCTCCTCTTGAGGCTGCCCCCGACATAGATTGAATACCGATGTCAAAAGTTCCGCCATCTCCGGCTAAAACAACAACTGGAACGTCTGTTTTTCCCTGTCTGTCTAATGCCGCTCTAACTCCTGTAGCAGTTGCAGGAGCTGCGGCAAAAAGAGTATGTACAATACTGCCTTTTATTTCGCGCATTGGGTACGGGCCGGCTATAATAGCAAAACAGGATGCCGGAACAATATAAACAGTCTCTTCACCTAATATACTAGCCAGGTGACGAACTAAGAGGGACCATCCGCATCCGCGGCAGCTTAGCGCTCCCGAATAAACTTTTTCATCTTTTATTACGAAATCGTATAACGGTTCCATCTTATTTTTTTATAATTTTAATTTTCAATATCGATCCAATTTACCTCATTTAAATTCTCTTTATCACCGGTGAATCGGTTCCTGATTTTATAGAGAATTTTTTCTATGGTAATTGGTGGTACATCTTTACCCCCTACACCAGTATAAAAATCATATATTTTATAATTTTTACCGTAAAGAGAGCGCTGCATTTCTTGCATTATGGCCCCTTCATTATCACCAAGAAAATTTCTTTCTACACAAGCTATTACTGCGTCTCCCGGAAGATCTTTAAGAGCTTCGTTAACTGATTTTTTCGGGAAAGGTTTGAACAGTCTTAACTTTAGTAGACCAACATCAGAGTATTTCTTGATCACACCCTTAGCAGTAGTGGTGATGCTTGACATGGTAACCAAAACGGTTTTTGTATGAGGTCCAATATTTATTGCTTCTACATTTTGATATTTTCTTCCGAAATGCTTTTCAAAATCATTTGAGACTTCTGTAGACAAATCTTCAACCGTGTTCATGTCCTTCCAGTAGGTATAGTTGAATTTTGCATAATGTTCAGGTGGAACCAGTCCACCAATAGCTTTGGGTTCTTCAGCGTTTACTTCTTTACCGGTCAATTTCTTTTTAGGTAAAAACTCATCAACCAGGGATTGTTCCGGTATCCAGATATTCTCACTAGTGTGACTTTGATAAAATGCATCCAGAACAACCATCACAGGTATGTCAAGTTTTTCAGAGATAACAAATGATTGAATAATGGAATCAAGTACTTCCTGAGAACTTTCTCCGTAATACTGAATCCAGCCTGTATCTCTTTGCGAAAGTGAGTCTGTTTGGTCAGACCATATATTCCAGGGGATTGAAGGTCTGCCTACATTACAGACTACCATCGGCAATCTAAAGTGAGCGATTGCGTGTAGCACCTCGTGTGCATAAAAAAGGCCCTGTCCGCTTGTTGCGGTAAATACTCTTTCTCCGACAATTGCAGCGCCCATCGCAGCTGCAAAAGCAGAGTGCTCACTATCCATATTGATATAAATAGCATCCATTTCTCCGCTGGATACTTTCTCTGACAGATTCTCCACAATAGTTGTCTGTGGGGTAATAGGATAGGCTGGGATGAATCCGGATCTGCATAATTTTGCAGCTTCTGCTGCGGCGTAATTGCCTTTCATTATCATAGATTCGTGCCGAGGATACTTGACAAAACCTTTTTCGGCTTTAGAATCTAAAACATTGGCATTATCAGTTTTATTGTTCTTCATTGGGCACCTCACTAAAATTAAAATTCATTGCAGAACTAGGACATTCATTCACACATATTCCGCAGCCCTTGCAATAGTCATAATCAATTCTTATTCGACCGGTATCATCAATATGTACGGCTGCATCAGGGCAGTAATTATAACAGTTACCGCAGCTGAAACATTCACCGCAGTGTAAACATCTTCCTCCTTCGGAAAGTATATCTGTTTCTGTTAATCCTTCAACCACTTCTGTAAAATCGTTATATAGTTTTTTCGGTTGATGTACATTTCCTTCAAATCTTGCGCTGGGCAGATAGTAGGCAAAATTTAAATCTTTTGGCAGTACTACTTCAGGCAAAGTCTCCTCGTGGCTGTAAGGCAGGTCTCGAAGCAAAGCATGTATTTCCGCTGCAGCTTTATTTCCGCTGCCTATTGCCTCAGTTACAGTTCCTCCCCATGCCATATCACCGGCACAGAACACAGGAGTTTTTGTGGTATATTCAATTTTCCCCTGTTCAGGTTTTACTTCGTTACCGTTGAACACATATTCATCATACCATTGTCCGATCGCTGTAACAACTTTGTCAACTTTAATAATTTGTTCAGAGCCTTTTTTAGGTACCGGTCTTCTTCTGCCAGAATCATCAGGTTCACCCAACTCCATTTCAATCAGTTCCATCTCAAGTTTTCCATTAGAACCTTTGTTCAATGCAGTAGGGGCAGTGAGAAACTTAAATTTTACACCTTCTTCAATTGCTTCCTCAACTTCGTGAGAAATCGCAGGCATTTCGTTGTGAGTTCTACGGTAGTAAATTGTTGGCGATGCTCCTAATCTAAGGGATGTACGAGAAACATCTATAGCAGTATTTCCACCACCGATAATTGCTATCTCTTCACCCTTTTTAACACCGGCATTGTCACCCTCCAGTTTAAATTTCCGCAAGAATGATATTCCTTCAATAACGAGATCCTCATTTTCAA
>JBDLIU010000123.1:0-12420 GCA_039714715.1 Bacteroidota bacterium | reverse complement strand
TGAGTTTCTTAGGGCCCAGGGATCGTCAGTGAACTTTTTAAGTTCATCAAAATATAACGCTGACAATTGATCACGTAGCCAATCCAGGGAGGTTCTCAGTCCTACGCGCCATTCCTGATTCCATGACTCATCACCACCAGTGTGGCAACCACAGTCACTTCGCCACCGCTCAATACCATGAGCACAACTCCATGAGGTGTTTTCATTTATTATTACCTCATAAGACGGTTCTTCAAGCGCCAGAAACTGAGAGTAGTTGGTTAAGCGTATATCATCATTTTCCTGGATATGTCTGATGCAGGAAGCAAGGGCCATTTCCCCATTCTTATGGTGGTGGCCATAGCTTTCACCATCCGTAGCAACATGAACTAACTGGTTCTCATCACGACTATCAAATGAACTAATTAATGCTTTTGAAAATTTTTCACCATCATTCAAATAACCATTAAAAGCAATGCCCTGAGAGTTTTCTCCATCATAAAAAAACAAATTAATTGATTTACCCGATGGGAGATTGTATACATAAGCCCTTTTGGTGTCAATACCGTTAACCCACTCAGTTTCTCTAATTTTTCTGAATTTTTGAGCCTGGTAAGGAGCAAGGATTGTAAACTTGATATTGTTCTCGGCTAAAACTTCCAGTGTTTCTGTATCAACCGCAGTCTCAGCGAGCCACATCCCTTCCGGATCGCGACCAAAGTGCTTCTGGAAATCATAAATACCCCAAATTACCTGTGTTTCTTTATCCTTGCGGTTAGCCAGGGGCATAATTATATGGTTATAAACCTGTGCAATGGCAGATCCATGGCCATCAAAATGATTCATACTTAACTTATCAGCCTCGATTATCGACTTATAAGTTGGAGGTTCATTCTTTTCAAGCCACGATAACAGGGTAGGGCCAAAATTAAAACTCAGCCATGCATAGTTATTTACTATATCTACAATCCTGTTTTCCTTATTGAGAACACGCGCGACACCATTGGGTCTGTAGCATTCATGTGTAATTCTTTCATTCCAGTCATGGAAAGGTGCCGCAGAATCCTGTAATTCAATCTCCTCTACCCAGGCATTTTCACGTGGAGGTTGATAAAAATGCCCATGTATACAAACATATTTCTTCATTCTTATTCTTTCGTGCGTTTAAGGATGCAAACACCCAGTGGTGGTAATTTGACACATAGTGAATAGGGCTGATTATGATGCCCCGTATTGTCAGTTTTTATTTCATATGTATTTATAAAACCGCTGCCACTATATTTCATGTTATCGGTATTAAGGATTTCCTTCCAGCTACCGCCTTCAGGTACACCTATTCTGTATTTTTCATGTGATAACGGTGTGAAATTACAAACTACTATCACTTTATCTTCTTCTTCAAATCCCTTTCTGATATAGGCTAAAACACTCTGGTCATGATCAGAATAGTCTATCCATTCAAAACCTGAACCTTCATAAGCCAACTCATGTAGTGCGGGTTCATCCCTGTATACTTTATTTAAGTCTTTAATTAATTGTAGAACACCATTGTGAATTGGATATTGAAGCAGGTGCCAGTCAAGACTACTGTCATGATCCCATTCAGAGGTTTGCCCGAACTCACTACCCATGAATAAAAGTTTTGATCCCGGATGGGTAAACATATATCCATAGAGTAACCTTAGGTTCGCAAAGCGCTGCCATTCATCACCAGGCATACGGCCAATTAATGGGCCTTTGCCATGCACTACTTCATCATGGGAGAGAGGGAGCATGAAATTCTCAGCGAATGCATAGGTAAGGCTGAAGGATATTTCATTATGATGATACTTTCTGAAATAAGTGTTCTTCTTGAAATACTCAAGGGTATCGTTCATCCAACCCATCATCCATTTGTAACCAAAACCAAGCCCATCCTGGTACGTTGGTCGAGATACATTGGGGAATGATGTAGATTCTTCAGCAGCCATCATAATGTTTGGGAAATCACCATAGACTGCTTCATTAAGGTCTTTCAGAAATGAAATAGCGTCAAGATTTTCTCTTCCACCATATTTATTGGGCACCCATTCTCCTTCTTTTCTTGAGTAATCTAAATATAGCATACTGGCCACTGCATCAACCCGAAGGCCGTCTATATGATACCTGTCCAGCCAGAACATGGCATTGCTTATTAAAAACGAGCGGATTTCCTTTCTGCCATAATTAAAAATGTAACTGTTCCAGTCAGGGTGAAAGCCCAGCCGTGGATCTTCGTGCTCATATAGGGCTGTGCCATCATACTGGTATAATCCGTGGTCATCTCCCGGGAAATGTGAAGGCACCCAATCAAGTATGACCCCTATTCCTGCCTGGTGTAGTTTATCTACCAGATAGCTAAAATCAACAGGTGATCCAAATCTTGATGTAGGAGCAAAGTACCCATGCAACTGGTAGCCCCAGGAACCTCCAAAAGGATGTTCCATAACAGGCATAAACTCAATATGAGTAAAGCCCATTTCTTTTACGTAATTTATCAGTTCAACAGAAAGTTCCCTGTAAGTAAGTGACCTGTTGCCTTCTTCAACTCTCCTCTTCCATGATGCCAGGTGAACTTCGTAAACAGAAATAGGACTTTGATGGCTGTTGGCAACTTCTTGTTTGCTGGTCATCCAGTCCTTATCGCGCCATCTGTGTTTTTTATTCCAGACTATTGACCCGGTTTTAGGAGGAATCTCCCAGTGCCTTGCATAAGGATCTCCTTTTTCAAGTTCTTCTCCGGATTCTGATAAAACAAGATATTTATATATTGATCCTTCTCCAATATCCGGGATAAAACCTTCCCAAACACCCGATGAATCCCAACGTACTTTAAGCACATGGCTGTCTTTATTCCAGCTATTAAAATCACCGATAACGCTTACTTTCTTAGCGCTTGGAGCCCAGACTGCAAAGTAGGTGCCTGATTTGTTGCCATTCTTAACAACATGGCTTCCTAATTTTTCATATAGTTTAAAATGTTTTCCTTCCTGAAACAGGTGAATGTCATATTCAGAAAACAAAGTAAAGGGTGCAACCGTTCCGCTCATCTATTTAACATTCCAAAATCAATTGCGAAAGTAAAAATAAATGAATGAAGTATGACATTTTTTATCTAACAAACGTAATTATTTAATGAAATAGCTGATTAGAGGAAGAATTGAGAAGTATTAACCGAGAAAAACAACTGTTATGTATAAAAAAAATTAAAAACCCGTTATTATTAAACCTTTAATTCACATTTTCGTATTCAGGAATAATGCAAAAAAGTCTCTATTTAGCCACATTTTTATAATAACTTGAGAATCAAACAACTACTTTTATCACTCATATTCTCACTGGCGCTAACCTTAGCTGGTGCACAATCGAAATATACCTTAAGTGGTTATGTACGTGATGCAGCAACAGGAGAGGAGTTAATAGGAGTGACTGTTTATGTGCCTGAGCTTAAAGCAGGTGTGGTAAGTAATGTATATGGCTTTTATTCAATCACATTAATTGAGGGTGAATACGAGATGAACTATAGCTACATCGGGTATGCAACACATAATCTAAAAGTTAGTTTATTAAAGGATATAAACATAAATATTGAGTTGACAGTCCAGGCAGAGACCATGAAAGAGATTGTGGTTATCGGTGAAGCACAGGATATGAATGTAACTTCCCTAAACATCAGTACAGAACGTGTTGATATTGCTCAATTAAAGAAAATGCCATCATTGTTTGGGGAGCCTGATCTGATAAAGGCAGTACAAATGATGCCCGGAGTGATAACTGCCGGTGAGGGCACATCGGCATATTTTGTCCGTGGTGGTAGTGCGGATCAAAACCTTGTACTAATTGATGAGGCACCTATTTACGATCCATCTCACCTATTTGGTTATATATCGGTTTTTAATGCCGATGTTGTTAAGGATTCGAAACTGTATAAAGGAGGAATCCCCGCAATGTATGGAGGTCGGTTATCTTCAATCCTTGATGTGCGTACTATTGATGGTAACCGTAAAGAATTTGCAGGCCATGCTGGTATAGGAACCATTGCCAGTAAGGTGATGTTGGAAGGTCCAATAAAGAAGGATGTGAGCTCATTTCTTGTCTCAGGTAGAAGGTCATACGCAGACATGTTTCTTAGAATGGCAGGAAATGACAATACTGTGTTCTTTTATGATGTGAATGCCAAGGTGAACTGGAATATAGGTGAGAAGGACAAAGTGTTCCTGGCCGGATATTTCGGCCGTGATGCATTTGGGATGGCAGATTTTTTCTCATTTGATTGGGGAAATATGACAGGCACTCTGCGGTGGAACCATATATTCAGCAATAAGCTGTTTTCAAATACAACATTAATAACCAGTCAGTTTGATTATGGTCTTGGGATAGACAATGAGGCAGTTGTTTTTGATTGGACATCATTTATCAATGAACATACGCTAAAACAGCAATTCACATGGTTTGTTACACCCGGGGTTGAGCTGGATTTTGGGTATAATGGAACGTACAGAATCTTCAGACCCGGTAAAATCACAGTGGAGGACACCACCTCTTTATTTACAGGCATTGAGCTTCAGAAATTATATGCGCTTGACCATGCAATCTATGTGAGTAATAAGCATACTTTATCAGATAAATTTTCAATGGAATATGGTGTAAGGTTATCTATTTTTCAGCAAATAGGGCCTTCTACTGTTTACAAGTATGCTGATCCCAATGACAATGTAAATATTACTATTACCGGTTCTGATGAGTATGCAGATAGGGAGAGAATCGTAACTTATTATAACTGGGAACCCAGATTATCTGCCCGGTATATAATTGATCAAATAAGTTCTGTTAAGTTTAGTTATAACCGAATGGCGCAAAATGTTCACTTAATATCATCAGGTACAGTACCTCTTCCTTTTAACACATGGTATCCAAGTTCAAAGTATTTAAAGCCACAACTGGCTGATCAGGTTGCATTGGGTTATTTCAGAAATATGGAAGACAATATGTATGAAGGATCTTTTGAAGCGTACTATAAGAGGATGTTTAATGTAACAGATTTTGCAGATAATGCGGATATCTTTTTTAATGAGCATTTAGCAACTGAATTCAGGCAAGGTGACGCATGGTCATATGGACTTGAGGGGCAAATCAAAAAAACAAAGGGCGATTTTACCGGTTTTGTTAACTATACATGGTCAAAAACAGAGCGTTTGATCCCTGATGTTAACCAGGGTAATGTTTTTTATTCAAATTATGATCGAAGACATTCAATCAATGTATTGGGAGCCTATAGATTAAATGAGAAATGGTCGTTTAGCACTACATTCAACTATAGTTCAGGGAGGCCAATAACCTTACCAACCGGTCAGTACCAGGTACAGCATTATACACCTTCCTACATTTCTGAACGCAACGGGTATAAACTTCCTGATTACCATCGAATGGATGCTTCTGCAGTTTTAACACCCGGTAAGAATAACGATCGGCATATTCAAACCAGCTGGGTGTTTTCTGTTTACAATCTTTATAATCGTAAAAATGCATTTACAATTTATTCGAACGACCAGGAAATAGATGATGTAAATACAGGAAAGAAAGAATTTGTGATGATATACCTTTTTCCAATTGTTCCTTCCATAACATTTAATATGCATTTCTAATGAAAAGAACTGGAATATACATATTACTATTATTCAGCTTGACTTTCTTAGCATGTGAAGAAGTTATAGAACTTGACATAAACCAGTCACCTCCGCAACTGGTAATAGATGGTATTCTTACTGACGAAGACACTACACATTATGTAAGGATTACAAAGTCTTCAGAGTTTGGAAGCAATGAGGCAATAAACGTAACGGATGGCCTTGTTGAAGTTAGTGATGAATTGGGGAATGTCTTTAATTACACCCACAATCCTTCAGGTGTTGATTCACTTCAGGGATATTACTTTTCGGATCAGCCTTTTGCAGCTCGCGAATATGGAGTTTATGAACTTGATGTTACTGTAGAAGGCAATAATTATTTTGCACTGGATACGCTGCGACCTATTTCGGATATTGATAGTCTTACTGTTGAGATTGATCCAATGGCAGACTTCTTCCCGGATAATGATGGAATGATCTACCAGGTAAAACTTTATGCAGATGAACCACTGGAGACGGTAGATTTTTATTATTTCAGATTTTATCGTGATAGTGTTATTGAAGCAAGAGATCAGGTCTATGTGTTTGATGATAGGATACTTAACGGTAGCCTGGATGGCTTGCCATCACCGATAAATTTCCGGGAAGGGGAAATGGCTTCCGTTGAAATATACAGTCTTACACGACAACAGTTTGTGTATTTTATGGATCTTTCCAACCTGTTAAATAACGATGGTGGCATGTTTAGTCCACCTCCGGCCAACCCAAGAACCAATATTCAGGGTGGAGCACTGGGTTTATTCCAGGTATCCGGGATACGCAGGGCTTCGATACTGATTGAGCCGTAAATAACACTCTCACTGGTCGTAGCATCGATGCTACGACCAGGTAAAAAAGCATGATTTTTTCGTACATTTGACAAACAAAACCGATTCAAAACCAATGAAAAAAACAGTATTATCAGCACTATTGGTAGCATTTGTGGCATATGCTTGCCAGGTACCAGAACAACAGGAAGAAGAACAAGAGGGAACTAAATCAGCTATGCAAATGAAGGTAGATGAATATGCCAGTTTTACACTAACAACGGATGTGTCTAAACTGTCTGATAATGAGAAGGAAATGATTCCGATTCTTATTGAAGTATCAAAAATAATGGATGGTCTTTTCTGGAAAGAGGCCTATGGAGATAAGGAAGCTCTTATGTCAAGTTTGGATGATGAGGCTACAAAAAGATTCGCCAATATTCAGTACGGGCCATGGGACAGGCTTAGAGGTAACGCACCTTTTGTAGAGGGAGTAGGAGAGAAACCACTAGGGGCGCAGTACTATCCTGCTGATATGACCAAAGATGAATTTGAAGCTTTTGCTGATGAAGATAAAACAAGTTTATATACATTGATAAAAAGAGATGAGTCAGGAGCTTTGTATACTGACCCATATCATATAGCTTTTGCAGATGAAGTTAAAAAAGCTTCTGAGTTGATTCTTAAAGCAGCAGAGCTGGCAGAAGATAATGGACTTAAAAACTACCTGGAGTTAAGGGCAGAAGCACTACTTAATGATGAATACCTGGCCAGTGATATGGCCTGGATGGATATGAAAGACAATCATATCGATTTCGTGGTTGGTCCGATCGAAAATTATGAAGACCATCTTTTTAACTTTAAGGCTGCACATGAGGCTTATGTGTTAGTTAAAGATATGGAATGGAGTGAGAGGTTGGCTAAATATGTTGCTTTCTTACCAGAATTACAGGCAAATTTACCTGTTGCAGATGAGTATAAACAGGAGAAACCGGGAACAGATTCAGATCTTAATGCCTACGATGTGATCTATTATGCCGGTGATTGCAATGCAGGCGGTAAGACTATTGCAATTAACCTACCAAATGATGAACGTGTTCAACTTGAAAAAGGTACGCGCAGATTGCAACTTAAGAATGCCATGCAGGCCAAGTTCGATAAGATAATGGTACCGATAGCTGGATTGTTAATTGATGAAAGTCAACGGAAGCATGTCACATTTGATGCTTTCTTTGCCAACACCATGTTCCATGAAGTGGCACACGGATTGGGAATTAAGGAAACCATCAACGGCAAGGGTGCAGTAAGAAAAGCTTTGCAGGAGCATGGCTCTCCTTTGGAAGAAGGAAAGGCAGATATTTTAGGATTATACATGGTTACACAGCTTAATAAAAAGGGTGAGTTGGAAGGTGAGTTAATGGACTACTACACTACATTCCTTGCCGGTATATTCAGATCAGTTCGCTTTGGTGCTTCCAGCGCCCATGGTAAAGCTAATATGGTTCGCTTTAATTACTTCAAGGAACAAAATGCCTTTAGTTATGATACTGAATCAGGTACGTATAAAGTAAACCTGGAAGAGTTCCAATCTGCGATGAATTCACTATCCGAAAAAATACTCACTCTGCAAGGGGATGGCGACTATGAAGGAGTGGATGCATTATTTAAAGAGATGGGTTTGATAGGCCCCGAACTACAACATGATCTTGATCGTGTAAGTGAAGCCGGTATTCCAAGGGATATTGTGTTTGAGCAGGGGGTTGCAGTACTGGGATTAGAATAAAATCAAACTATTATAGACAAAAAGGTCGTAGACTTAGCTTACTTAAAAAGGTAAAGGTTTACGACCATTTTTTATCATTAATTCTCATCTAAATCTTAATGGCTAAACGCTGACTTTCAGGAGTTTAGAATACGAATTATCAGAATTAGATAAAACGTTAGACGACATGCTAAATTAATAGTCAAATTCTTTCATATCAGCAAATTTAAAGCATTGATATTTAATATTTAAAAGCAGGAAAATATCAATAAGCCTGACTAGTAAATATATGTGATAATGGTCACATAAAAGGCGGCTTGTTAATACCTTTGCATAAACATAATTGAACAAGCCAAAAAGACTCATTTTTTAAATCTCGGAATTGAATAATAGGTTTTGCCATGCGAATCTATTCCACCATATTAAACACTATAAGTTATTGAAAATAAGATAGATATGTCTGATAAAAAACGTAAACGTAGTAGAAGCAGGTTGCTTGATAGACTTTGGGAGTACCAACTCGAAAAAGGATATATAAGTGGCTCCGATATGCGCAAAATTGCAGATGAGTTAAAGATATCAATGGTTGAAGTAAAAGGGGTGATATCGTTTTATCATTTTTTTCACACCAAGCCAACCGGACATTATACGATCTACCTGAATAAGAGTATTATTTCAGAGATAATGGGTTATAAAAGTGTGAAAGAAGCATTTGAAAAAGAAACAGGTGCTAAAGTAGGAGAGGTAGACACTACAGGTACTTTCGGTTTGTTTGAAACGTCTTGTATTGGACTAAGTGACCAGGAACCTGCGGCTCTTATCAACTTTCGTCCTTTTGTAAACCTTACGCCTAAAAAAGTTAAAGCGATTATTGGAGCGCTAAAGAAAAGAGAAAGCCTGGATAAATTGGCAGATGATGTTATCGATAATGTTCATCATAATCTTGGAGAGCGATCGATATTTTTCAGAGAATATGAAAGAGGTCAAATTCTAAAAAAAGCGCTAAAGATGATGCGCGGTGAAATAGTTGAGGAACTTAAATGGAGCGGACTCTCTGGTCGGGGTGGAGCATTTTTCCCAACAGGATTAAAATGGGATATCTGTCGTAAAGCAGTGGGTTTCAAAAAATATGTAATATGTAATGCCGATGAAGGTGAACCAGGTACCTTCAAAGACAGGTTGCTTCTAAAAGAACATATAGGTCTATTATTAGAGGGAATGATTATCGGAGGTTACACTGTGGGGGCTAACCTGGGATACATATATCTAAGAGCTGAATATTATTATCTAAAAGATAGAATAGAAAATGAGATTCGGGATTTCTATGATATGGGTATGTTGGGAGATAGTGTTATGGGTTTAGAGGATTTTGATTTTGATATTAAGATCCAAATGGGAGCAGGCGCATATGTTTGTGGTGAAGAAACTGCATTAATTGAGTCGATTGAAGGTAAAAGGGGAGAGCCAAGGACTAAAACTTTTTTCCCTGTAGAAAAAGGTCTTTTTTATAAACCTACCATTGTTAATAATGTGGAAACGTTCTGTGCAGCAGCCCGCATTATAGAAATAGGTGGTCCGGAATTCCGTGAACTGGGAACTGATAAATCAACAGGAAGCAAGTTACTATCGATTTCAGGTGATTGTAAGAAACCAGGTATTTATGAGATCGAATGGGGTATGAAAGTAAAGGAACTATTGAAACTCTGTGGTGCAAAAGATACCAAGTTTGTTCAGTGGAGTGGCCCTTCAGGAACTTTGCTTTCTAAAGAAGACTTCAATAGAGAGATAAGTTATGAAGACCTAATCTGTGGTGGATCAATAATGATTTTTGATTCATCCAGGGATCTATGGGATTTGCTCTTAAACTTCAATAATTTCTTCGTAGAAGAATCGTGTGGATTGTGTACACCATGTCGAGCAGGCAATTATCTTGTTGGAAAGAGGCTTAATAGGTTAAAGGCTGGAATTGTGAATTATGAAAAACTTAAAGAATTAAAAAACTGGTCAAGAATCATTAAGGAAACTAGTAGGTGTGGTTTAGGTAAGACATCGAACAACTTTATAATCGATGCAATGGAAAAATTTCCTGAGGTACTGGAAGCCTATGTTCCAAAAGAGGAAAGTATGTTAGACAAAGAATTCAATCTTGAAGAGTCTCTGGTAGATTATTCTGATTACGCATTAAAAATTAATAAAAATGGATAGAACAGTAGAATTTAGTAACAGGTCAGTTGTTCTGAAAATTGATGGCAAAGAGGTTCAAGCATTCCAGGGACAGAACCTGGTAGATGTTGCTCGTGAAAATGGGGTTTATATACCCACCTTATGCCATTTCCCTAATATTCATCCACCTGCTGCTTCGTGCCGGGTATGTATGGTAAAGATTAATGGCCGGTTTGAGACCGGATGTACTCAGAAGGTAAGCACGGGAATGGATGTAGAGGTTAATTCACCGGATGTGATTGATTGCCGTAAAGCCAATATCGAAATGTTATTCGCTGAAGGAAGCCATTTCTGTCCTTCATGCTCTAAAAGTGGTAATTGCGAACTTCAGCGCAAGGGATATGAAAATGGTCTGAATGTATCACGGTTTCCTCACTTTTTCGAAGACAGGCCAAGAGACTATAAACCATCACGAATTGTTATGGAGCATAGTAGATGTATCCAGTGTAAGCGATGCGTTGAGAGAGTAAGAACTGAAGATGGTGAAAGGGTCTTCTACTTTAAAAACAGAGGACATAAGACCCTTGTAGGGGTAGATTATGTTAATGAGAAAAAGCTTTCTGAAGAGGAGGCTATTGCAGCCATGAATATTTGCCCTGTTGGGGCCATCCTAGTTAGGGGTGAATGTTCTGCAAAGCCATTTGGACTAAGAAAATATGATGTTGATAAGGATATTGTTAATGTTCCTCTAAAAACAAATGGCAATGGTAACGGGGTAAAACCAGCGCCAGGTGAAAAGAAAAAAATTGTGGCAACTACATCACTTGCCGGGTGCTTTGGTTGCCATATGTCGTTATTAGATATTGACCTTGATATCGTAGAAATTTTTGATTTGGTTGAATTTAACAAATCACCACTTACCGATATAAAGAAGTTTACAAAGGAATGCGATGTTGGTATAATTGAAGGCGGTGTTGCCAATTCAGAAAATTTTGAAGTACTCAAGGAGTTCAGGAAAAAGTGTAAAGTTCTGATAGCCCTGGGAGAATGCTCTATTTGGGGTGGTATTCCAGCCATTCGTAATTCACTACCTGTGGAAGAATGCCTGGAAGAAGCATACCTTGATTCGATAACCAGTTGTCCGGATAACAGGGTAATTCCGTATCATGAAGATATCCCTAAAATTCTTGACCAGGTACATGGTTGCAATGAGATAGTTAAGATAGATTATTACATATCCGGCTGTCCGCCAAATCCTAATTACATCTGGAAGGTGGTTAAAAACATTTTATACGGTACTGATTTACCGATTAACTACCCTGAATTTAAATATGATTAGAACCTGAGTAATCCTTGATTACTTGTAAATAATAGAAGAAATTATGTCAAAAAAGATAGTAATAGAACCCGTTACCAGAGTTGAAGGACATGGTAAGGTTACAATTAATTTAGATGATAATGGGAAAGTAACTGACTCACATTTCCATATTGTTGAATTCAGGGGCTTTGAAAAATTTATACAAGGTCACCCGTACTGGGAGGTTCCTATGGTTGTGCAACGATTATGTGGCATCTGTCCGGTTAGCCACCATTTAGCAGCGGCCAAAGCTATTGACCAAATTGTGGGGATAGATCCTGAAGAATTATCACCAACAGCTTATAAATTGAGAGAGCTCCTTCACTACGGACAGATTTTCCAGTCGCATGCATTGCACTTCTTTTATCTTGCCTCTCCGGATTTGTTATTTGGTGCGGATGACCCCGTAGAAACCAGGAATGTAGTAGGGGTAGCTATGAAGAATAAGGAGCTTGCCAAAAGAGGTATCCTTATGCGAAAGTTTGGCCAGGAGATCATCAAGGCAGTAGCCGGTAAGCGAATCCATGGTATCTCAGCGGTGCCAGGTGGAGTTCATAAAAACCTGAATCAAGCAGAACGCGACTATTTTCTGAATGGAGAAGAGATTCCTTCGATTGATACCATGATAACATGGATGAGGGAGACCATACAGTTCATGAAAGACTATCATGTGAAAAACAGTAAATGGATGGATGAATTTGCTGCCTA